>NZ_CP060204.1:2195000-2351779 GCF_014250475.1 Selenomonas timonae
AGAAATTATGTCCCTGCCGCCATCTGACGGCAGGGACATGCAGTATTTACAAGCCCTCACGCATTCCGCAGAAATACGTCGTAGCCCTTCTTCATCTCGTAGATGTCAACCTTGCTCGTGACCTCCCATGGCGCGTGCATACTCATGACAGCGACGCCGTTGTCGATCACATCCATGCCGTAGCGCGCCATTATGTAGGCAATCGTACCGCCGCCACCGAGGTCGACGCGCCCAAGTTCCGCAAGCTGATAGCTGACGCCATTTTCGTCCATCATGCGGCGCAGCTCGCCGAGGTACTCTGCACTCGCATCGCTCGATCCGGACTTGCCGCGTGCACCCGTGAATTTGTTGAACACCATGCCGCGCCCGAGATATGCGACATTTTTCTTCTCGAACGCATCCGCATAGAGCCCGTCGTACGCGCTCGACACATCCGAGGAGAGCATCTTTGAGCGTGCAAGGGTGCGGCGCAGGGCGATCTCCGTATACTGCCCGCAGGCAGAGAGCACCTCTGCGACCATGTTCTCAAAGAAGCGTGACTGCATCCCCGTCGCGCCGACGCTTCCGATCTCCTCCTTATCCACGAGAAGGCAGCACGCCGTACGCTTTACCGCTTCCGTCTCGAGCATAGAGCAAAGTGCAGTATAGGAGCAGACGCGGTCATCCTGCCCGTAGCCGAGCACCATGCTGCGGTCAAAGCCGAGCTCGCGTGCACGTCCCGCCGGAACGAGCGTCAGCTCCGCCGAGTTGAAGTCCTCCTCGGCAATGTCATAATGCTCTTTGAGGAGCGCGAGAATCCCGTCCTTGACGGATTCCTTGTCGTCTTTTTTCAGCGGATAACCGCCGATGAGCACATCCAGCTTCTCGCCCTCGATGACCTTTGATGCCTTTTTCTCAAGCTGTTCCTGCGAGAGATGTACGAGGAGGTCCGTCACGCAGAAGACGGGGTCGTCCGCCTTCTCCCCGATGGTGATCTCGACAACCGTGCCGTCTTTCTTCACGACGACACCGTGGAGTGCAAGCGGGATCGTCACCCACTGATACTTCTTGATACCGCCGTAGTAGTGCGTGTCAAAATACGCCAGACCATTGTCCTCATACAGAGGGTTCTGCTTCACATCGAGGCGGCAGGTGTCGATGTGCGCGCCGAGGATGTTCATGCCGTGCTCCATCGGCTCTGCCCCGATATGGAAGAGTACGATCGCCTTCTTCATGTTGACCGCGTAGACCTTGTCCCCCGCCGCAAGTGTCTCCCCATTCGCGATGACATCCGCAAGGTCACGGTAGCCTGCTGCGCGTGCGCGGCGCACTGCCTTCGTCACGCTCTCGCGCTCCGTCTTGCAGTCCGAGAGGAAGTCAATGTAGCCGTGTGCAAGTACATCGACTGCGGCACGTTCCTCCATTGTGTATTTCAACCAGACCGAGGTCTTCTTATCGTCACTCATATGTATTCCTTTCATATATCCCACGCCTCGTGCAAAATCTGCACGAATTCATCTTTTGATGCCGCGCGATTGAATCGCTCGCGCAGCTCTGCACTGCCTTTCAGACCGCGCGTGTACCATGCCGCATGCTTTCGCATCTCGCGGATGCCAACATATTCGCCTTTATAGCCGACGAGGAGATCGAGATGCCGCAGGATGACCTGTGCACGCTCCGCGAGAGTCGGCGGGGGCAGTTCCTTCCTCGTGTGCAGCCAGTGAATGAGCTGCGGGAAAATCCACGGATTCCCCTGCGCGCCGCGTCCGATCATCACCGCATCTGCACCTGTGATGTCGAGTGCATGCGCAAGATCGGCAGGACGGCGGATGTCACCGCTCACAATCACGGGAATATTGACGGCACGCTTCACCTCGGCGATCGCCGCATAGTCCGCATTGCCGCTGTAGAACTGCTCACGCGTACGCCCGTGCACGGCAACGGCATCGACACCGACCGCCTCTGCCATCCGTGCAATTTCCACAGCGTTGCGCGAGGTATCATCCCAGCCAAGCCGCATTTTTACCGTGAACGGCAGCTTCGTTGCGCGGCGAATCGCGGTTAATATCTCCTCCGCCTTTTTCGGCTCGCGCATGAGCGCCGAGCCCTCGCCATTCTTCACAACCTTTGGCGCGGGACATCCCATGTTGAAGTCCAGAATGTCCGCCGTCCCGATCTCCTCGATGTAGGCGGCAGCCTCCGCCGCCATCGCCGCAGATTTGGCAAAAATCTGCATCGCAATCGGACGCTCGCCCTCCTCCGTACGGAGCATCTTCATCGTGTGTTCGTTGCGGTAGTGGATGCCCTGACTGCTCACCATCTCTGCAAACGCGAGCGGGCAGCCCATATCGTGTACGATCACGCGGTATGCCGTGTCCGTCACCCCTGCCATCGGTGCGAGAAAGACGGGATCATCGAACGTGAACGCTCCTATTTTCATCGGATTCACGGCTGATTTCGCTCATAGAGAACACGCAGCCCCGTGAGCGTCAGGAAGTGATCGACCTTGTCGATCGTCTGCGATTCCTTTGCTACCATGCGTGCAAAGCCGCCCGTCGCGACCACCTTCATCTCCATCGCAAGCTCCGCCTTGATGCGTCGGACGATCTCGTCGATCTGCCCGACGTAGCCGTAGATGATGCCCGCCTGCATGCCTTGGATCGTACTGCGGCAGACCACTGTTTTCGGCGGCACGAGTTCGATGCGCGGCAGCTGCGCCGCACGCTGAAAGAGAGCCTCTGCGCTCGAGCCAAGCCCCGGCGCGATCACACCGCCAAGGAAGTCCCCATTTTCCGCCACAATGTCGAATGTCGTCGCCGTCCCGATGTCGATGACAATGAGCGGCCCGCCGAACTGCTCGTGTGCGCCGATGACATTTACAATGCGGTCAGCACCGATGGCGCGCGGATTTTCGTAGTTCAGACGTATACCGGTTCGTATGCCTGGCCCAACGATCAGCGGGCGGATGCGGAAGTAGCGCTCACACATCTTTCGCAGGGGAACGACAAGCGGCGGTACAACCGAGGAGATAATGATTGCCTTGATATCGGACATCTCAATGCCCTGATAACGAAACAATTCATTGAACAGAATACCGTATTCGTCGCCCGTCTTCTGCCGATCCGTCGAGATGCGCCAGTGCCGCAGAAGCCGCTTCCCTTCGTACGCGCCCATGACGATGTTGCTGTTGCCGATGTCCAGTACTAGCAGCAAGTTCTTTCCTCCGTACTATCAATTTTCTTTCGGAAATAAATTATCTTCGCGGGCGAATCGACACATCGCCCGCAAGCACGCGCCGCCGCCCCTCTGCCGTGTCGACAAGGAGCGCGCCCTCCGCATCAATGTCCGCCGCAACGCCCTCGAACTCCTCGCCCGCAGGGCCGATCACGCGCACCTCCTGCCCGAGTGTCACGGCATACTCCCGCCACGCCGCCAGCACAGGAGCAAAGCCCTCGCGCTGCACGCTCGCATAGAGATCATCGAGAGCGCGCAGCAGTTCCTGTAGGAACGCCACGCGCGGCAGCGGTGCGCCCTTCATCTGCATCAGCGACGTTGCTATCGCGCGCAGCTCTGCGGGGAAATCCTCGGGTGCAATGTTCACATTGATGCCGATGCCGATCACGACATAGTTCACGCGATCCATCTCCGCACTCATCTCTGTGAGGATGCCGACCAGCTTGCGCCCGTCGTGCAGGATGTCATTCGGCCACTTGATCTCGGCACGCAGCCCGAACGCCTCCATCGCACGCGCGACGGCGACAGCCGCCATCAGCGTACACTTCGGCGCATCCTGCGGCAGGAATGTCGGACGCAGGAGAATGCTCACCCAGATGCCCTTGCCGGGCGGCGAGAAAAACGCGCGCTCCATGCGCCCACGCCCTGTCCCCTGACTGTCGGCAACGACCACCGTGCCGTCCTCCGCACCCTCGCGTGCAAGGTTTTTCAGCACGAGATTCGTTGAGTCCACCGCATCGTAACAGATGACCTTCCGACCGACGAGCGCCGTCTTCAGATCCTGCGAAATCTCCGTCTCGATCAGGCGGTCAGGGGCGGAGCGCAGGACGTAGCCGCTGCGCGGCGCGCTCGATATATCATAGCCCGCATCGCGCAGAGCTGCGATCTTCTTCCATACGGCTGCGCGCGTCACACCGAGCCGCTCCGCCATCTTCTCGCCTGAGATATAGCCGCCCGCCGCCCGCAGGAGTTCCAGCACATCCCTGCTCATCATATCCCTCCACAAAATCATAGAGCCGTCATCCGCCCTATTATAGCGCAGATAACGACTCCATGCCACAAAAAAATCTAAAATGGACTTCCACATCCTACGCGCGCCGTGCGCGCACATACCATTGATATGCATCCAGATCCTCGGGATTCACGTCAATCATATGAAGAGAAAGAATCTCTTCTCGAAACGCCTCCCACGAATCACCAAGTGTCACCGATCTTGGTCGTATGTCATCGATGACAAGATCGGCTTCCTCAAACATCTTGACAATCTCAGATTTTGTAAAGAAACGCAAATGCGTACGGTCAAGCAGCCCCATGTCCTCATACGTCCAAGAACCGCTCAGCATATTATAGAGATTGGTGATATGAGCCACGTTCGGGATACTCGCGATGATCGAACCGCCCGGCACGAGCAGTTCGCGCATATTGCGAACCGCCGTCCACGGATCTAACAGATGCTCAATCACATCCCCCATGATGATGTAATCAAAACGCTCCGGAATCTCTGCAGGGTCAAGATTCTCTACATTCATAGAGAGAATCTTCGCAAATGGTGCTGCGATTGCAGCGGCTCTCTCATTGAGTTCGACGCCATACAGCAATGCCGTTGGGTTTCGTGCTCCAATCTCCCTTAGCGTCGCCCCGCAGGCACAACCGATTTCGAGAACTCGCACCCCCTCACGTGTCAGATCTGCCATCGGCAGAATATCCAGACGTACGTAAAAGGAATAATCGAGAGAAAGCCCCTGTTTCGAATAAAAAAGTGAGCGCTCACGCTGACGCAGCAGGTCGTACTCCTCCATCTCCTGGGCATGGATACTATCATTATGGTGCACATATATGCTTGGTATCGCAGCGATGCCGTCCCCCGCACGCGTCATTCGTATGGTATAATCATATGACGCAAGGGCAGGCACCGAATATTCCTCATCAAGAAGTCCTGCTCTCTCAAGTACATCGCGGCGCACCATGAGTGCAAACAGCTCCGCGATGATCATAGGAAATCTCTTGTTTCCGGCTCGCGCTCGAACATCCTCTGCGACCGCTTCAAAAGCATCCAAGGAGTGATAGTCTGTTTCTGGAAGGTATTGTTCCCACTCATACGTACGTGGAGCAACGGCACACACCGCCCCCGTCCTGGGATCACTAATCAGTACATCCAACATATCCTCTGCAGTGTGCTGTGCGAGCAAGACATCTGCATGAAGAAATAGAACAACTTCTCCAACAGACGCGCGGATTCCCATATTTACGGCATGCGAAAAACCATGATGCTCCTCACTGCGAAGGACACGAACGTCATCCCCTGCCACAGAAACTGCAACACGCTCATTGTCCGATGAGCCGTCGTCAACAATGATTACCTCATATGGCAAGCGCACACTTCTCCGTATTGTCAAAAGGCACTGATTAAGCTGCCTATTCATGTTGTAAACAGGGATAATAATGCTTAGCTTTGCCACGTCAAAAACCTCTTATTTTCCATAGAAAATTACACCCACAGCTTCCATGGCGCTCTCCCGGACGCCCATCGTTCTTCCAATCGATACTTGTCACGCTGGGTATCCATGCACTGCCAAAAGCCCGTATGCTTGTATGCGTGAAGCCCGCCGCTCCGCGCGATCGTCTCAAGCGGCTCCGTCTCAAAGACACAATCATCATCATCACGCAGATAGTCGAATACCGCCGGCTCTACCACCATAAAGCCGCCGTTGATCCAACCGCCGTCCTCCTTCGCCTTTTCGACGAAGCGGCTAACCTCATTCGTATCGGATGCAATATCCAACACGCCGAACCTGCCCCCGGGCTGGATGGCAGTCATTGTCACGATCGTCTGCCCCGTCTTTGCACGGTGCGCTGCAAGGAGGGCATTCAGATCAACATCACTCACACCGTCGCCGTACGTCAGCATGAACGCCTCGTCTCCAATGTATTTTTGTACGCGCTTGATACGGCACCCCGTCTGGGCATGCAGCCCCGTATCGACGAGCGTCACCTTCCACGGCTCGGATACATTGTTGTGTACAGTCATCGCATTTCCCATCGTAAAGTCGAAGGTCACATCCGATGTGTGCAGATAGTAGTCGGCAAAGTATTCCTTTATCATATAGCCCTTGTATCCAAGACAGATGATAAACTCATGAAATCCATAATACGAATAGATCTTCATGATATGCCAAAGGATCGGCTTCCCACCAATTTCGATCATGGGCTTCGGTCTGAGCGCCGATTCCTCGCTGATCCGCGTACCGAGTCCGCCTGCCAAGATAACAACCTTCATATGCCTGCTCCCTTCGACATCATGTCACGCATTGATAACAGCTCTCCCCTACATCAGTTCCTTATGGTTTCGCTCCCATCCCGGCAAAATCCTGCCTCCGCGCCACGGAATCATGATTTCCCGTTCTCGATAGGAACGCGCACCCCAGTCAACGAGCATCTTCTCCCCGCGCAGTTCTTCATAGCGACGAATGAGTTCGCGCAGTGTCACGGCTGTTCCTGAGGATACGACATAATCGCCGCAGAGTTCATAGTGCCCGTCCGCAAGGTAGTTTCCTGCAAGCAGGAAGGCGCGCGCTGCATCCTCCGCATGGACAAAGTCCACCCGCTGCTCCCCCGAGGATAGAGCCAAGCGCCGCCCCTCTGCGGCAAGTTGCGGCAGAACCGCGAGCAACTTGTTGCGTCGATCATCCTCTCCATATGTATCGAACAGCGTCAGACTGATCGTCTGCAATCCCCGCGCCGCCGTATAGAATTTAACGATTGCATCAAATGCTTCTTTGGTCGCCGCATACAAATTCGCCGGCTCATAGGCATCCCCATTGTAATGCTGCCACGAGGAGCGTGCATAAACGAGTCGGCGAACATTGTTCACGTCCATCGCCTCGAGTAGCTTCGTTCCAAAAGCAACATTACTCGCAATCAGCCTATCAATCTCTTCATATGTGTGAACTGTCGTATAGTATGTAGCAAGATGAAAGACCACATCCGGAGCGGCATCCTGTACAATTTCCGGCAGCTTCATACGATCAGCATTGTAAAATTGTATATTTTCGCGCAGCTCCACAGGGAGTACATTGACCTGTGAGGACGCGCGCACGATGGCGGTGACCTGCCAGCCGTCCTCCAAGAGGCAACGAGCAACATATCCCCCCAGAAATCCCGTCACACCTGTAATCAGTGCCCTACGCTTCATCTATGCTACTCCTCTCCAAAGCCATCCTATCAGTCGCCGCAGAAATACTCCCGCCATCTCTGCAGCTGCTCATCTGCAGGAAATACACGGCAGAAATGCGGCAACGAGCTCTTGCTCTGTTCCCTGAGAATCGGCGGCAACGTCTGTGCTGCCACCCTTTCTCTAAAAATCACACGCAGGTCATTGGGCAACCCATGCAGAAAGAATTCATGCGGCGTATACCCAAGCGCCCCCCGAAAGTCATAGCGGCGCGGCGCTTCGTTCAGGATTGCATCGTAGATCTCATGCAGCTGCGCTGTCGTGCGTTCCACGGAAAAATTCTGCAGAATCCGCTGCCGCGCAGCCTTTCCCAGACGGCGGCGCTTCGCAGGAGTGGCAAAGAGCTCCTCCAGCACACGCCGATAGCCCTCTGCATCCTGTACGCGCAGCCCCGTCTCATCCTGCACGACGAGATACTGTTCCGCACATTGATCGAGAACGACGACGGGCAGCTCCGCCGCCATCGCCTCGAGCAGAGCGTTCTCCGTCGTGCCGAAATGCGTTGGGTTCAGTAGATAGCCGAATACATCCATCTGCGCGAGTTCCGCGCTCACATCGCTCACATAATCGACGAAGCGGAATTGCTCCTCGATACCGTATGCCCATGCCTCAGCACGAATCGCCGCCGCATTTGTCATATCACCCACGAGCACGAATTCGATGCCGGGGATATGTGACACGCGCGCGCAGTACGCCACAAAGTCAGGATGCAGCTTCGCATAGGACTGCGTGCCGACATAGCCGACGACGAAGCGACCGTCATGCACGCGTTCCGTATGCGGTTGGATCGCCGCAAAACCACCCGAGCTGTGCACAACTGACGTATTTTCACGCGCCCAGCGACGCTCTGCCGCGCTCCAATAGGGATTATCCAGCGAATAGGGCGACGTAAAGATAAATCTCTGCGGCACACGCAGGAACGTCGGAGGAATATACGGATAATAGCAGCCTGAGACGTGCGCCCAGAGTGTCAAATGCATCTCAATCTGCGGAAAGTCCGCGAGAAATGCTGCCATCTGTGGATGATGCCACCACTCTATCTGAACGACATCGACAGCACGCATGGCGGACTCTATTGTGGGCACATCCGCTCCACAGATGATCTCCACGCCATCCGCACGACAGGCGTCGATAAAGTTCATCTTCTCGGGCTGCTCCAGCAGCAGGATGCGGTGGCGATAGCGCGTCCCCTTCCGCGCCGCATGGGCGGCGACACCCGACAGCACCTTGCCGACACCGCCGCCCATATGCGTTGTAATATGCAGTACTTCGCGCATAATAGACTCCTTTAGTCGAACGGGCTGACGAAATCGGAGAGCGCGGGAAACCCCATATCACGCTCCGAGATGACGGGGTTCTCTATATCCCACGGAATCCCCGCCGAATCCCAGCGAATTCCCGCGTCACAAGCGGGCGCATAGACGCTCGTCACCTGATACATCATGACGGCGTGTTCGCTGCGCGTGCAGAAACCGTGTGCCATACCGCGCGGGATATAGAGCATCGTCCCCTCTGCTGCGCGCAGTGAAATAAGTATGTGCTGGCCGTATGTCGGCGACGCACGTCTGAGATCCACAACCGCATCCAGCACCTCCCCCTCCGCGCAGTAAACAATCTTTTCATGATCCATCGGAGGAATCTGAAAGTGAAGCCCGCGCAGCACATTTCGGTGCGAAACGGAAAAATACGCCTCGGCAAAGACGGTCGGCAACCCCAGTTCTCGAAACGCATCGACGTGGAAGGTCTTGACAAACACACCGCGCCTGTCCTCCCGTACAATCGGGAGGATTTTCAGACACCCCCCCATCGGTGTCTCCTCTATCTCAAACACGGGATCACCTCCTCATATCGCAACAAGCGTACACAGACCGAGGGCGGACTCCACGGAGCGCCCCATGTACTGCTCGAACTCCGCCTTCATCGCAAAGAGCTGGTGCCAGCGCGGCAAACTCGTCTCGTCAATGCCATAGCGCAGCATAATGTCCATCATGCGCCGCTCGATTGCCACGATCCCCTCACCCGTCGCCATCGCATCACAGAGTTGAATCAGTCGGTCATACTTGGTGTATGTGCGCTCCTGCAAAAAAGAATCCAGAAAGGCATAGTCCTCCGACGTCAGATCCCAGCCGCCGTGGACCGCCGTGATCTCCTGCACAGGAAAGGAATGCGTCAAACAGATCTCCGCCGCCTCCGTATCTCCCTGCTCCAAAAGGAAGTGATAGCCGAGGATCACGTGATTCATGCCCATCTCGCCGAATCTGCGCCCGATGTCGTGAAGCACCCCGAACACAAAGGCGCGCTCCGCATCCAGCCCTTCAACGAGAGCCGCAATGCGCTCCGCCGCCGTTCCGACGGCAAGCGAGTGGACAATCCAGCCTCCGTCATTCAGCCGCCGCGCCTCATCCAGATACGCCATGGCACGATCTCTCGTGATCCTCACAAAACATCTTCCTTTCGGCAGTTCCTCCACGCGCTATAGCGCGTAGAGTACGGACTCCCCGCTCGTCACGCTGTGATGGCGGAAGAAAAAGCGGTAGCCGCTGTAAAACGAGCGGATGAGCAGAGGGATTCGGATATAGTCTTCGAGACTGTGATAGACGCAGATCGCAAGTTTCGGATGATGCGTCCGTATCGTCTCCTCTGCCCCAAGGAGCGCATTGTACTCCGCGCCCTCGATGTCCATCTTGATGAGCGTCGGTACCTCTGTCAGCACGCTGTCCAGCGGCATCGCCTGAATCCGCTCCCCCTGTGCCGCCCCGTGCGTCTCCAAACGTGACGCCGAGGGCGTCGCCTGATTGCCGCTGAACACAAGCTGCTGCTCCTCATTCCAGAGTGCATAAGGATAGAGCGCAACCTGCGGCAGTGCCGCGTACTTTTCGCAAAGCAGGCGATAGCTTGACGCATCCGGCTCGAAGGCACAGACGCGAACTTTCGGATTCATCGCAAGCGCTTTGTCGATCTCCTCACCGCCGCATACGCCGGCATCCACGAATATCTCATCGTCGACCAGCGTTGGAATGACGTCATTTGCAAAATATTGATTTGTCTTGGCGAGGGAGAAATCCAGCGGGCGTCCACACATCATGTTTTCAATCAGACGCGCGTATAAGCGGCGCGATTTCTCATCGGCGAACATCGCGCAGATCTCTTCAATCTCCGCCCTGTGTTCGGCATAGTAGGCAGCCGCATCCATCTGAACTGCGGAACATATCTGCGCCTTGACCGCCTGCTGTTCTAGCTGCGAGACAATCTGCAGCAGATTGATCCCCGTCGCCCCAATGATGATTGCAAACGGTTTTCCCGCCAGATAATGTGTATGGGCGGATTCAAATACGCACTCAGACGCATAGATGGGTATACCGTCTATCTGCATCCCCTGCATCTTTGCAGCATTGTCGCAGAAGCAGAGCGGCGCGTGCAGCAGCTTTCGATCGACACAGTATTTTTCGTAGAACGCCCGCGCTACGCGCCCCGTTCCCCAGAGTACATAGTCTGTATCGCGCAGACCTCCAAAGGTATCCGCATGGTCAGCATACAAGAGCCTCACCCTCCTCGATTGGCTGAATCAGATCCAATATATTGATGACTTCCTTTACATGCGGATACTCCGCACGAATCTGCTTCTCGATAGTCGTCACATAGGAGACAACAGGGATGACGACTGTATCAATCCCCAGCTCGTTCAGGATCGCGGGTGCGTGAATGACTTTCCCCTCAACGATACCGCCCTGCTTGATCCGAGAGTTGTCAATCAGATAGGCGTGCTCATTCTGCACGGCAGGGAGGTCGGGCAGCATATTGGCAAAGTAATCGTTGATCCCCCAGAACGCAACGCGCCCCTTCTCCGTGAGGAGATGCGCAACCGAATGCGATATGCAGTCCGTGACCTCATGCAGGATCGGCAGCTTGTGCTTCTTTCCGCAATCCTTACAGGTCAGAACATTGCGCGTAAAGAAGCGCACATTCTTCCATGTGTTCTCTATACCGCACGAGGTACAATCCCCTGTAAATCCGATGCGCTTCTCCTCGTAGTCCAGTGTGACCTCCCGAATCCTATCCGGAACGAGGAAGGCACGCTGCGGCAGCGTCATGATCTGCTCGGCGACCCAGTCCATCTCAGATTTTGACATCTTCGACAGGTTCACAACGGGGCAGCCGTCGCGAATAAACTGCACCTCGTCCTTGATGAGTCCCCGCTGCAGCGCCTGCTTGTAGAGCGGCGTACCGGGATATGCTGTGATGAAATTTAGCGTAATACCGTACTCCGGATGATCCTTCCACCAGTTCAGCGTCTTCGTCGCCGTCTCCAGTGTCTCCTCCACATCGCCAAAGATGAAGCCGCCCTGTATCGTAATGCCATAGTCATAGGTCAGCTTCAGTGCACGCTCCGTCTGCTCAAACTTGATCTTCTTGTTCATGCTCTCAAGGATGCGGTCGTCCGCACTCTCGAGACCAAAGCCCATCGTAACACAGTTCGCATCCTTCAATGCGCGGAGCATCTCCTCCGTCACATCCGAGACACGGAACTGCGCCCACCAGCGGATATTGTACGGCTTGATGCGGGCACAGAACTCGAGGACGCGCTTGAAATTATATGCGAAAAGCTCATCCGATACAAAGATGTACTTGATGCCGTATTTCTCTACAAGAATATCGAGTTCTCCAAAGAAATTATCCAATGAACGTTTTCGATAGTGACTGCCACTCGTGTGAAAGCAGAACGTGCACTGGAATGGGCAGGAACGGCTCGAAGTCATTGTAATCGCATGATCCTCATTGATTCCAAGCAAATTCGCCATATTACCGGCGATCCTGCCAAAGTCAAAACCATCATAGTCGGGGAACGGAATCGAATCCAGATCGCGCACTTCCTTGCGCGGCAAGGTGCGTCGATAACCGCGCTTGTATGGATTCGGGGTTTCGCGCAGCTCCTCTCCGAGGACACGAGGTGCAATGATGAGCCCGTTGACAGAGAGTGGATCGCCGCCCTTGGCAACAACCTTGCAAAGCTCTGGTGTGGTCTCCTCCCCCTCACCGATAATGCCATAGTCAGCAAACGCCAAGACCTCCATGCCTGCCTCGGGTGCACTCGTGATGATGCCGCCACCCGCAACGGTGACGATATTCGGATCATATTCCTTGGCCGCCTGCAGGATCTCCTTGATGGCATTGTACTGAAAGGACAGTCCCCCTGTGAGGAGCATCCCAATATCATATTTTTTTATATATGCCTGCACCGTATCGGCAACAGAACCCTCCTCGTGGTTCATGTTGAGTGTATACACACGCAGCCCCGCCGCCTTCATACAGGAAGAAACATAGGGAATCCCGAGTGGGAACTGATACCACTCGCCAACCTTATCGACGAAGCGCGGCATCACGAGCAAATAATTCCATGCCCTACTGGCAAAAAGTGGTGAAACACATGTATATTTCTTGGTATCTGTCGAAGAGGGCGGCGCCATATTGTCACATTTACCCGACATTCCGTCAATTCTTTTCGTTCCCATCAATGTTATCTCCCTATCTTATCACGCCGCGCTGCAAGAGTTCTGCGGCATTGCCGTCGAGGATATCCTCCTCAAACATGGCGTATTGGTACTGTCTGCACTTGGCGCAGACTTCGTATTTATCCTTGTTGAATGTGAGCTGTGCCCGGCGGAATGCCTCGGTCTTTTTACCCTGCCAAATGGCGCGCATGGACTCCTTCGCAAGATCACCGAGGATATACGGTGTCTCCATCGAGCAGCACGGCACAATCATGCCGTCAGGGTTCAGCTGCATCATGTAGAAGGGCTGCGGGCAGACGGCGGCGCTCCCAACAGCCGCACCGTTCTGCGTCACCTCTGCCGCACCGCCGAGTTGATCGTAGTCGATCTGCGGCACGGCGGGGATCAGATGCTCCACGGCGATGAAATCCGAGATGTCGCCGAAGATCTCCAAAAAGCGCTCCTCCTCGCCCTCTTTCAGCGCGCAGTCGATGATCTTCACATAGATCCGCGTCGCACCGCGATGCTCATAGAAGAACTGAATGCGTTCGACCAGCTCCCGAAAGACGCCGCTGCGGCTCGTATGCGCATACGCCGCATCGTCTATCCCCTGTATCGAGATGCGTATTCTGCCGAGCCGCGCGTCGATGAGCGCACGCGAAAGATCCTCCGTGAGGGCAAGCCCGTTCGTCACGATGTCGATCGTATCGGCAACGCCATGCTCCGCTGCATAGGCAACCATATCCGCAATGCGTGGATGCAGCAGCGGTTCGCCTGTCCCCGCAAAGCGCAGCATCTTCAGCGGTTGCGGGAACTCGGTCAAGCCGTCAATACACTTTTCATAGAGATCATAATCAAGCATAACCTTGCCCGCAACAAAGCCGCGCTCCGATGGAGGGACGGAGTGAATGCAGTAGGCACAGGCGAGGTTGCATCCGTACACGGGAAAGATCTGTACGGAGAAAGGCGTCGCGAGCGGCAGTACATCGGCGAGCGGCGTGCGCTTTCCGCCCGGCGTCTGCCCGTCGATGCGCTGCGCCCTCATCTCCGTAACTCCTCAATGCGTGCGAGGATCGCATCCGCATCGTCGTCGAGATGATCCTCAGGATGTGCGACATCGTTCGCCGCGCAGCAGATCGCGCAGCGTTTGTTCTCGCTGCGCCGTCCCTCAAGCTGCATCCGCCAGAATTCGTGCATCTGCTCACTGTGCCACATATCGAGAATCCGTCCATTGTGCACATTGCCGAGTACGATGGGCTTATAGATCGTATCACACGGCTCAACGTCGCCGTTTGGAAACACCCCGAGCATATAGAATGCGAGCGGACAGACCTGATAGATGCGATCGGTCTTGATGCCGTTGCGGTCAGTCTCAATCACCATGTCCTTCGTCATCTCCACGCCGTCGTAAGCGGGCAGCATGTGCTCGATATACATGCGGTCCGTGCAGTCGGCAAAGAGTTCGTAGAACTTTTCATCCTCCCCCTCGTCCAAGGCAACATCCATCACCTTGAGGAAGAGGTTCGTCGTCTTCTTATGGGCATAGAAATAGCGGATGTTCTCGACAAACTCATCAAAGTCCACCTTTGCACGGCAAATCTCCGCATATTTCTGCGAGGAAAGTCCCTGCAGCGAGACGCGCAGCGTATCCAGCCCTGCATCAATGAGTGCGTCGGCGAGCGCGGGACGGAGCATGGAGGCATTCGAGATGATCTCGATGCGCTCGGCAACATCCTGCCCCTTCGCAATGCGTACCATGTCCGCAATGTGCGGGTTGAGCAGCGGTTCCCCCTGTCCCGTGAGCGAAAGCATCTTGAGCCGCTGTGGGAACTCTGCAAGCTGCTCGATGGTCTTTTCGTACGTCTCCATCGTCATGTGCTCTGGCGTGAAGTCATACTGCTTTTTCATCTCGGCAAAGCCAAGCGAATGCCCGCAGTAGGCACATTTGAAATTACAGAACGTCGTTGGAAAGACGAACGCACTGTACGGGGTCGCAAGTGGAAGGACGGAGGCGAGCTGGACGCGTTCCGTTCCGTAGATCGGCTTTATTTCGGATGCCATAGTCCCTCCCTAGTCTGCAAAGAGCGGCAGCAGACGCTCCGCATCATCGTCCAGCTGCTCCATCGGGTTGTTGATTGCATTGAAGCAAGTGCATGTCGCGCAATCCGGAATTTGATCCTTTTCCTTCTTGAGCATCTTGCGCAGGAATCCCCTGCGGCGGCTGCCGTTCCAAATCTCCGTGAGCGTATGCTCCTTCGCGTTGCCCATAGAGAGGTTCTTGCCCAGCCCCGGCACGGGACAGGGGAAGATGTCGCCCTCACAGCCGATCTGCATGAAATAGAAAGACTGGGCGCAAACTTTGCGGTTCACATCAAGTTCTTCACCGTAGAAATTTTTTGAACCATCGACGATCTCGCGGAGTCCGTCCATCTGCTGCTGCATGACGACGAGGTGTTCGATGTAGATGCGATCGGCAAAGGGGCTGAAGATCTCGAAGAACTTTTCTTCGTTCTCCTTTGTCCCCAGTGTCGCGTCGATTGCCTTGATGTAAATCTGGACGTTCCCCTTGTGCTCGTAGAGGTATTTCAGATTCTCGAGATAGCGTTCAAAGTCGATGCGGATGCCGCACGTCTCCTCATACCCCGCCGCATCAAGCCCCTGCACAGAGATATTGATGTTCGTGATGCCCGCCTCAACGAGCGCTCGACTCTTCTCAGGCGTCAGCAGCAGGCCGTTCGTGATGACCTCGACGCGCCCTGCAATCTGCGCCTCCACCACCATGCGCACGTACTCCGGCAGACGCGGGTTCATCAGCGGCTCGCCAAGTCCCGAGAAGACGATGCGCTTGACGCCGTCCTGCGGAAATTCCTTGAGTTCGCGGATGATCTTCTCGAAGAAGCTCTCGTCCATATGCTGCATACGATGTCCGAGGGCACGGAATTCGCCGCCCTCCTCGTCACGAGTGGAGTGAATGCAGTAGAAGCATTTGAAATTGCAGTATTTCGTCTGCTCGATATAGACGGTGAAGGGGCTTGCAAGAGGGATGATCTCCGCGAGCTTTTTTCTCTTTGTATCGTAGTTTGGCTTGATCTCTGCCATTGCTCTTTGCTCTCCTAACGGCGTTCCTTCGCCAGAGGGTCAGGGAACGGCATACACGACCGTTTCCAGTCCCATGAATTGATAGTTGCGGATGTAGAGGCGGTAGCCCTCATAGAGTTCCCTGATCTGCAGGGGAATCTCCCACAGATGTGAAATATCGTGATAGACGCAGATCGCGAGCTGCGGATGATATGCTTGAACCAGCTCCCGTGCCCCTCTGAGCGCACGCGGCTCCATACCCTCGATGTCCATCTTGATCATCGTCGGCGCAAAGCCACGCAGCACGGCGTCGAGCGGTGCGCAGGGGAGTACCGCCGTGCCCGTCGGGTCTGCCTTTGCCGCAGAGCGTCCGTCCGAGACCTCCATAAAATGCAGCTGCTCATAGCAATCCGATGCCCCGAGCGGCAGAATATGTGCCTCGTGAATTCCCTGCTGCGCGACGATATAGGTCTGAATCCCTGCGCAGAGATCCCCCTGCGGCTCGAGCGCCGCATACGCCTCGATCTCTCTGCCGCTCCCGAGGATGCTGCGCAGGGTATCGCCGTCGTAGGCACCGCAGTCAATCAGGCGACGGTAGTCCATCTCCTCCGGCACATCCGCCGCGAGATACTGCCCCTCGATGGGCAGCGGCTGCGGGAAGCGCGTGACATCGTGCGCGTGATAGCCGGACAATGCGGCGAGAAGGAAATCGCGCTCCTCCTCAGTCGAAAACAGTTCATATGCCGCGCGTATCTTCTCTGCATCGCGCGGCAGATTGATGGGGTCGTACGAGCCGATAAACATATGCGAGAGGAAGCTACGGCTCTTGATTGCCTGCCAGTCAATCTCATGTAGAGCGTAGATATGCCGAAAACCGATTCCCGCAAGGGAGCGGCGTATGGCTCTGTCCTGCATCCGACCAAAGAGTCCCGCAAGGATTACAACGCTGTCCTTGCAGTGTGGAGCCAGCTCCGGCGCATCCGGTGCATAGACCGGTGCGGACGTGCTACATCGCGCAGCATTCCGGTCGATAAAGCCATGCGGCTCGATGCCGTTACCGACAAGGCACGCATAGAGTTTCTTCCCAAGATTCCCCGCCCCGTAGAGGAGCAGCGGCTGTGCCTGAAAAGCAGAAAATCCATGCCGCGCGGGTGTCTCATGGAGGGATGTAAAAAACTGTTCGAGTTTATGCAGATCCGCAGGCGATTTCATACGCTCTTCCTCAATACAACGGCATACTGGGTCATCAGCGCGTCAAAGCGCTCCTCCGAGAATATTTCACGCACATAGGAATTGTTCCGGTATTCCTCCATCGCTCTCAGCTGTGCAAAGAAATTTTCTCTCAGATCATACACCTCTTCCATATAGGGATATATATCCATAACATAAGGCAGCATTGCAAGTTTCTCTGTCAATCCTGACAATCCCTGCGCAAGCGCCTGTGGCTCACTCTGCATGGCATTGGCAACTGCTTGCAGATCATATGGGATGTCATAATTGCGTGCCTTAAAAACCAATGTGCCATGCTCTGCCAAATGCGCTGCAGCAGCCTGAATCACGGAAAAGGGATCCTCATAGCGATCCACATATTCTCCGATGATAATATAGTCATACCGTTCATTACCAATCTTATCAGACAGTCTGTCAATATCTCCGCAGAGAACTCCATCATCACAAAATGACGATAAATCTTGCCAATACTTCGGATCGGTGGTATATGCCGTCAACCGCGTACTCCCAAAGCCGTCACTACGCAAAGTATTCCGTATCTCGAGAAGCGGTGTTCCGCAGCGCACATCAATACCAAGAGCGCGAACATTCTCCTTCATTGCTATTTTTTCAAAAAGGACTCTTTGCAAAAACACTTCGAAGTTGATAACATCATCCCAAGCATCTATTCCATTATATTTCAATCGAAACAGAATACGCCCCTTCTCAATATTCATAGCATATTGTTTTGGGTCTGCCCTACCAATGCTGCTTCCTTCATGATGGACGAATACATCACCGCACAGAACAATTCGATATCCCAGCCGTCGATAGGTAAATGAGACATCATCATCCGCAAAATCGTAGACAAAGGCATAGTCGGCTTCGTAACATTCGCGCAGAGAGGTGCGAATCACGCACACAGTTGGGATCAGGCGCAGGCGGTCATGCCACTTTCGCGGGTCGGATACATTAAAAGCCGCTGCTTTCTCCTGCATATCTGCAAAGTTGGAATATCCCAAGTCAACACTCTGCTTATTTGTCACATTGTCCGACATGGGCACAACAAATCCGATACGCTCATCCGACTCCATACAGATAAGCATATTCTTCAACCAATTCTTTGTTACAAGAATATCATTCGGCAGACCTACAAAATATTTTCCGCGCAGAAAGCGACCCTGCGTCGCATACTTCGCCGCGCTGTAGGCATAAAACGCCCCGATGTTCTTCGTGATTCGATAAATGCGTTTACGTGGATGCGGAATACTTTGAAAGAACTCGAACGTCCCATCTGTAGAGCCATTATCCACTAAGATCAGCTCATAGTCAATCCCCGATGTATACCGCAGAAGCGCAGCAATCGCAGGCTTCGTATAATCCTCCAGATGATTGAACGCCTGAAAGTAGATGCTCACGAGAGGATCATCCACTGCTGCAACACTAGCGACACTCTTCTCGCGGTTCGCATAGGGATCCAATACATCGCCATATACGATCGGCTCTTTTTCATCCGAATGGATAACCGTGATATCTTCCTTCTGCAATCTTGTTATCATACCATATCTCCGTATTTTATCATATAGGCTGTTGCGTAATGCAGACAGCAATTTCATCTCCCGTGAGAAGTCGCTGAACGCGCGTTTTCTCATCATCCTCGACGTGGAGAAGCTGCCCCGTCATTTCGGCAAAATCTTCTAGGCCCTCGAAGATATGCCCCACTCTCATATATCCCACACGTACAAAGGACGGAGAGAACTGCGTCTCCAACGCTTCGACGAGGTGCGGCGTCGGAAGTATGCGCTGTCCTTCGAGAGAGATGATCACAGGGCGGGCGAGATATGGAAGCTCATTCGTCAGACTCTCCATCGTATGCGTAAAGCTGTTGAAATTGTGCCATGTGGCATAGAGAAAGCCGCGTGCGCGCAAATGTCTGTGACAGATCTGAAAGAAAGGAATGATATGGGATATATCAAGGTTGTTCAGCGGCGCGCCAACGATGATCATATCATAACTCTCGTTCAGCTCCTCCTCAAGACAGTCAATCGAGGACAGGCAGCGCACATTGTCCGCCATATGCTGTGCGTCCACTAGGTAGCGCACATCCGTCACGATGACGTCAATGATGGACTCCTGCCGCCGTTGACGGAGATGATTGCGGACGGCGAGCACTCCCTCGCCGAAGAGCGGCTCGATGATGAGAACGCGCTCCACTGATCGAACATCGTGCAGACCCTTTAGAAATTCACCTAGAAAAGGCAAGTGTCCGCGCGATTCCCACGGATCGACCGTCCATTTGCTGCGGAAGACGGGGCGCATGGATACGATGCTCTTATATTTGCCGCGCTTCGTGCGAACCTCGTTCAACGTCATCCCGCCGAAATGATGAACAAAGGTATCCTTTGCAAGGATTTGACGAAATCCAGAGCGACGCAGCATTGCCGAGAAGTCATCATCCTCAAAGTCACACATAACATAGCGATAATCCGCACGGATCTCAGGCACGTCGAAAAGATTTGGCACAACGCTCACGAATGGCATGAGAACTGCTCTCTCCTCCCAGAGGAGAGAGTTCGATACATTGTAATGCGCAGCAAACTGCTCCATCTCCCCCATCGCCTCAAAGGTATTCTCATAGTCCACAGGAATGCCCTGATAGTTGGCAATACAGCCTGCGTTGCAAGTCGGAACGACCCAGAACACATCCTGCTCCGCCGCATGAACGGCAAGGAGATTCTCGAGCCAATGAGGTGTCGCAACGGCATCGTTCGAGAAATAGACGACGTATTCCCCCTCGACAATGTGGCGTGCAATGCCCCAGCCGAGATGATTGTAGACATTGTGTTTCAGATTGATCTTCTTCTCGTGCGGCAGGCTGTTGAAATACTCCTCCGTCTCATCAGACGAGCCATCGTTGATCGTGATGAGCTCGATATCCCCGCGCAAAAAGTCCGTATGACGGAAGAGGCTCTCGATGGCACAGCGCGAAAACTCCACCTTGTTATAGGCAGGTACGATGATCGAGATGCGATATTTGAAATCTGTTCGGCGCGGGCGTTTGCGTGCCGCCTCAAATGCCGCAAGTGTCTGCGCCAGATACTCCTCTTCTCGCTCAGGGTGGCGCAGTATGTTATATTCCAGATCAAGCTGATAGTGCAGGTCGAGAAAGAGCGGTCGTACTTCGTAGGAGAAGTACGACCGTGCCTCTTCTGACGTTTCAGCCGCCAGTGCCTTCTCGGCAGAATGCGCTGCATTCAATGCATAGCGACGACATTTTTCGATCAGAGTGCCTTCCTCTCCCGCCAGATACTCTGCGACAGAATCCATTGCCGCTGCAAAATCCGTCAAGACCTGCTGTGCAGGTACCGTCAGCACACCATTTTCATGCAGGACAGCGCCGACATAGTCGACCGCTTCCTGCGCCGCCTCCATGATCTCTTCATACCACTGCATAGTCTTCCTCTTTTCGCACCCCTGCAATCACATCCATACGATAATGTATCCCTTATATTATCGTCAAAATCTCACATTTCCTAAAGAAAAGGCGCTGCCGCATTCTCATTCATGCAGCAACGCCTCCGTCATTGTTTCTATTTATTCCACTGCGTCACATTGAATTTCGGCTCTGTGCTCGGAACGGGCGCAGGACGCTCCTCGGCGGCGCGCTCTGCTTCCTCGCTCGTCTGCGTAGAGTCGTCGATCACGACATCAACGGGAATCATCGCAGGTTTGCCGGTATCATCCGTATCGTCGTCATCCTTGCTCTTATCGCTGATCTCCCCCTTCGTCATCAGCTCCTCGAGCTCGCTTGCATTCAACGTCTCACGCTCGAGCAGTGCGTTCGCAATCAAATCGAGCTTCTCGCGGTTCTCCGTGATGATGACGCGGCACGCTTCGTACGCCTCTTCGATGTAACGGCGCACCTCGCGGTCGATCTCGCCCGCGACCTCCTCGGAATAGTTACGGTCGCGGTTGAAGTCACGCCCGAGGAAGACCTGATGGTTCTCCTCACCGTAGGCGATGGGGCCAATGGTATCGCTCATGCCGTACTGCATAATCATGCTGCGGATGATCTGCGTCGCCTGCTGGATGTCGCTCGATGCACCCGTACTGATCTCACCGAGCACGACCTCCTCTGCAACACGCCCGCCGAGCGCGACCTTGATGCGGTCGAACAGCTCCGAACGCGTGCGGTAGGAGCGATCCTCCTTCGGCAGGGAGAGCATATAGCCGCCCGCACGCCCGCGCGGAATGATTGTGACCTTGTGCACGGGATCGGCGTGCTCGAGCAGCAGACCGACAAGGGTGTGACCGCCCTCATGGTATGCCGTGAGTCGCTTCTCCTCGTCCGTCATGACGTGGGATTTGCGCTCGGGGCCTGCCAGCACGCGCTCGATCGCCTCCTCCATCTCCGCCATGTAGATCTTCTTCTTGTCGCGGCGCGCAGCAAGGAGCGCCGCCTCGTTCACGAGGTTGCTGAGATCCGCGCCCGTAAAACCGGGCGTACGGCGCGCAAGCACGTCCAGATTCACATCATCCGCGATTGGCTTGCCCTTCGTATGCACCTTGAGGATCGCCTCGCGCCCGCGCACGTCGGGCTTGTCCACGACGATCTGGCGGTCGAAGCGACCGGGGCGCAGGAGCGCGGGGTCAAGCACATCGGGGCGGTTCGTCGCCGCGATGATGATGATGCCCTCGTTCGATGCGAAGCCATCCATCTCGACGAGCAGCTGGTTCAGCGTCTGCTCGCGCTCGTCATGTCCACCGCCGAGCCCTGCCCCGCGCTGACGACCGACGGCGTCGATCTCGTCGATGAAGACAATACACGGCGCGGCTTTCTTTGCCTGCTCGAAGAGATCGCGCACGCGTGAAGCACCGACGCCGACGAACATCTCGACGAAGTCGGAGCCGCTGATTGTGAAGAACTGCACGCCCGCCTCGCCGGCAACCGCCTTTGCGAGGAGGGTCTTACCCGTGCCCGGAGGGCCGAAGAGCAGGACGCCCTTCGGGATGCGCGCACCGAGGTCGTTGAATTTTTCGGGGGTCTTAAGGAATTCCACGACCTCCTCAAGCTCCTGCTTCGCCTCGTCCGCACCCGCGACATCGGCAAACGTCACCTTTTTCTTGTCGCTCACCATGAGCCGCACGCGCGACTTGCCGAAGTTCATCATGCGGCCGCCGCCCATCTGTGACTGCTGCATAATGAAGAACCAGAAACCGATGAGAATCGCAATCGGGATGAGTGAGGTGAGCATCGTCTGCCACCACGGCGGCTCGGGCGGATTCTCCGCTGAGATATTGATCCCCTTGTCCGAAAGGCGCTTGTAGAGATCCTGATCGCTGTTCGGTGCATCGGGCGCAATCGTCGTGAACTCTGTCCCGTCCGTCAGCGTGCCGCGGATGTTGTTCTGTACGATGACGACCTTGTCGACCTCGCCCGACTGCACCTTTGCGTTAAAGTCGCTGTATCCGAGCGCCGTCGCCTGCGGTGCCTGATGGCTGCCCGACATATAGTCGGCGACCGTCCAGACAACGAAGAACATGAGCGCGTAAAAAGCAAGATTTCGCAATATCGACTGATTCAATTTCTACCTCCTCCGGTTTATTCGTAGACGGAACGCTTGAGCACCCCAATGTAGGGCAGATTCCGATATTTCTCCGCATAGTCAAGGCCATAGCCCACGAGGAATTCATCCGGCACCTCGTGGCCGAGGTAGTCGATCTCCACGGGCGCGACGCGGCGCGAGGGCTTCGAGAGGAACGCACAGATCTTGATGCTCTTCGGATGGCGCCCCTGGAGCATCTGCTTCAGATAGTGCATGGTCGTACCCGAGTCGATGATATCCTCAATGATGATGACGTGCTTGCCCTCGATGGAGAAATCGAGATCCTTCAGGATCTTGACCTGCCCGCTCGAGACCGTCGCGTCTCCATAGCTCGACACAAGCATAAAGTCAAAGGCAACGGGATGATCGATGGCGCGCACGAGATCGGTGAAGAAGACCGCAGCCCCCTTCAGGATGCCGACACAGTAGACCGTCTCCGGTGCATCGCGGTAGTCCCGCGCAATCTCCGCGCCGAGTTCCTGCACGCGCGTGCGAATATCATCCTCGGAAAAACAAATACGCTCGATGTCGCTGCTCATCATTTGGCTACCGTCTCCTTCACATATGAAATACACAAAATATCATGGGTGGATTCCGTCACGGGCGCAAGCGTGCTGCGCCGTCCGCCCTCAATCCAGAAAATCTCATGTGTATCCGCAAGCGCAATGAGCGGCATCGTATCCCTCTCCTCACGCGGAATCTTGTCATCAATCAGGATTTCCTTGAGCTTCTTTCGCCCGACGGGAAGCTGCATATAGTCGCCCTCCCGCCGCGTCCTGAGGACGAGCGGAGGAAGTGCCATGCGATCTGCATAGACCGCTTCGCGCGCCTCCATCCTGCGCCAATCATCCGCTGTCATGCGGTTCAGACACCTGATATGAAACTCCATGCCCTGAAAATTCATTATAGCATATTCGCGGGTGAAAGGAAGCAAAATTTCACGATTTTCTAAAGCATCTTTGTGTGCGGGCAGACGGCAAAGCGCAAGCACGCCATAGCGGCTGTATGCATGCCATCCCCCCTGCATCTCAGCATGTGCCGTGCCCTCGGCAGTGAGGAGCGCGCGCAGCCGCTCCTCATGGAGATAGGAAAAATCCTGCGCCGCCTGCGTTTCTGCCGCCCAGAAGAGGCGCAGCACACGCCGCTGCAAGGCGGGATGAAGTGCGCGCAGTACCTCGATAGAAAGCCCACCTTCGCAGCGCGCCCGACTGTATTCCGCGCGCGCAAGTGCGGCGAGCAAATCGTCCTCCTCCGCCGCAAGGGCAGAGAGTCGCGTGAGCGCATCCCCCACGGCGGGGTTATACTGCGCGCGAAGCGCGGGCAGGAGTTCATGACGTATGCGATTACGCCACACATCCAAGGCATCATTTGTCGCATCGTGACGCGGCAACAGCCCACGCTCTTCCGCATACGCCTCGATTGCGGCGCGCGTGAGGGAGAGAAGCGGGCGCAAATGCAGCCCGTCAAAGACGCGCATCGCCGCGAGCCCCGCAGGCCCCGTCCCGCGCAGGATGCGCAGGAGTACGGTCTCTGCGAGATCGTCCGCATGATGCGCGAGCACAATCGCATCCGCATCATGCTCCTTGGCTGCGCGATGCAGGAAGTCATAGCGGCAGATGCGCGCCGCCATCTCAATCGAGATCTTATGCGTGCGCGCATAGGCAGGCACGGCACCCGACTCACATACGAACGGAAGCGCACGCGCCGCACAGAATTCCTTGACAAAGCGCGCATCCGCACGGGACGCCGCACCGCGAATGCCATGTTCATAGTGGGCGGCAATGACACGCGCACCGCCCGCGCTGTGCAGACGCTCCAACGCATCCAGCAGGGCAAGCGAGTCCGTTCCGCCCGAGCATGCAACAAGCAGCGTACGCGCCGCATTGAAAAAATCATGTGCGCGCAGAATACCTTCGAGATTTTTCAGCAAGATATGCTCCCGATATAAAAAAGGGCACTCCAAACGGAGTGCCCTTTTCCCTCTTCTATGACTGTATGCTGCTGCAGAAGAGCGCACACATTCCATCCAATATCAGCACATCCCTGTCTCAGCCACGGCGCGATCCGCGTCCGCCGCGCTTGGAATCCGTCTTGCGGCGCAGATCGGTCAGCCGTTCATCACTGTCCTTCAGGAAGCGCGACAGCTTGTCCTCGAAGGAAGGAGAGCCGATCTGCCGCGAGGCAGCCGTGCGCCGCATATCACGTGGGGGGCGCGGCGGACGTGCAGGAGCTGCAGACGGCTGTGCCGGGGCTGCCGCCTTATCCTGAAGCGCCTTGATCGATAGTCCGATCTTGCCGCGGTCGTCCACGGTGAGCACCTTGACCTTGACCGTATCGCGTTCTCTGAGGAAATCGTGCACATCATTCACATAGACATCGGCAACCTCTGAGATGTGGATCAGTCCCGTCTTTCCCTCGGGGAGCTCGACAAAGGCGCCAAAATTCGTGATGCCCGTCACGACGCCCTCTACTACACTGCCAACTTCGATGGCCAATACAACTCTTCCCTTCAACTACAAACCGTCGGGGTCGTCCCCCATATTTATTTGACCCGTTTATTATACAGGGCAAATACATCCTGTGTCAAGAAATTCAGGTGCGCATCGGAGCCATTGTACGGCGTTTTCACAGATATGGAGTCAATTGTTGTTGGAACGCTTTCCTGGCGCATAGGGAAGCTCCCCCGCCCCCGTCATGCCCAGCTCTTCACGCGCCAGCTTCTCAATATAGGGGAGTTCGCCCAGACGCTCCTTCTCAGCGCGCAGACGGTCATTCTCTTCCTGCGCCGCCGTGAGGCGCTCCGTTGCAAGACGCTGATCCTCATACACATGGGAGAGGTAGAATCCCTGTGATACGATCATCGAGCCAAAATAGGCCAGAATGAGAAGGAGTGCGATCATAAACCAGCGCGGTCTCCTATGCGTCCTTCTCCTTGCCATGCGTATGCCCCCTCTTCCTTGTCAGCATTTCCATCAGAATCTTGGCCACGCGCTGTGCTGCATCCTCACATGCACAGTCACCTGCCGCCCGCCGCATCTCCGAAATCCGATGCGCAAGGATCTCCTCCACCGCAGGCGCCATGCGCTCCCCTGGGTGCAGCCATACGGCGGCTCCACGCCGCGTCGCATAGACGGCGTTCTCTGTCTCAGGACCTGGAATCGGATCGTGCAGGAGGAGCGGCAGCCCCGCTGCAAATGCCTCACTAATCGTGAGACCTCCAGGCTTCGTGATAAGGAGGTCTGCCGCCCGCATGAGCACAGGCACCTCATCGGTATAGGCAAAGACGCGGATCACATGCCGCGATGTCTCAGCCACACGACGCGCATGTGCCTCGAGCACCTCATTGTGCCCCGCAGCAACGAGGATGGCAAGCCGTCGCTCAAGCGTCTCAAGTGCCACAAGCGTGCGATCCATGCCGCCGAGTCCGAGTCCTCCGCCCATGAGAAGAACGGTCGGCAGTCCTCCATGCAGGCCTACCCGCTCCTGTGCCTCCATCTGTCTCAGCGCATAATCCGCCCGCGCAATCGGTATGCCGCTCGCCTCTACCGTGCGAGGAGCAAATCCTCGCTCTGCCATCTCCGCCGCCATCGCCTCCGTTGCGACAAAGTACTGATCTACGCCGCGCACAAGCCAGATTGCATGCAGCGCATAGTCCGTCAGGAGTGCCGCCAATGCGTAGGAGCCTCCATATCGCGTGCGCCAGAGCGCCGCAGCCCCCTCGGGAAAGGGATGCGTCGCGATGACGAGATCCGGCTCATAACGCCGCACGATCCGTCCCATCGTGCGCACCATCACCTGCGCAAATGCGCCGCGCACAATACCGCCGCTCGCCTTCTTTCCCGCAATGCGGAAGAACACATCATAGAGATCCGGGACGAAGCGCAGCATCGTGAGATAGATGCGCTTCATGAGGTAGTGAATTGTGGAAACTTCACGCGCCATAAAATCGACAACATCCACCTGTATAGCATCTGCCTGCGGGTGCGCCGCGAGCGCTGCACGGATTGCCTCGGCTGCGCGCGTGTGTCCGGACCCGATGGACGCTGTCAGGATGAGAATACGGGCACGCTCCATCCTCCACCTCCTCACAGAACCACGATTATTGTATCACAATTTTCAACGATGGACAAAATTTTTTTACGCTGTGAGACCACCGTCGACACAGTAAACGCTCCCCGTCACCCAACCTGCTGCGGGTGAGGCGAGAAATGCGATTACAGCAGCGGCTTCGCAGGGCGTTCCGATGCGTCCGAGCGGATAGACTGACGCCATCTCCCGCAGTTGCTCCTCACGGGCACGCTGCGATGAGAGCTGACGCTCCGTGAGCGGCGTCAGGATATCGGCAGGAGCAACGGCATTCACGCGCACCTGATCGCCTGCAAGGTCGAGCGCAAGTGAGCGTGTAAAGGCGATGACCGCCCCTTTCGTCGCCGCATATGCCGCGCAGAAATAATTCCCGTGCAGTCCCGCATCCGAGGCTACATTCACGATATTGCCCAGCGTGCTCCGCAGATGCGGCAGCGTCGCCTGCGTCAGATGGAATGTCCCCTTGACATTCGTCGCAATCAAGTCATCTAGGGTCTCCTCCGTGAGATCATCCAGCGCACCTTCTACGTAGATCCCGGCAGAGTTCACGAGGATATCGATGTCGCCAAACACGTGCACTGTCTCCTCTGCCGCACGATGGCAGTCCTCCGTGCGGCGCACATCAGAGCGCGTAAATTGCGCCCGCTCCCCCGCCGAAAGCTGTGCAAGCGCCGTCTGACCACGCGCCGCATCGCGCCCCACGAGCATGACCGATGCCCCGCCCGCAAGAAAGATCTCTGCCGCAGCCAGCCCGATGCCCGAGGTGCCGCCCGAGATCAGTGCCGTTTTTCCCACGAAGGCATCCCGTGTAAAAATATTCTGTTCCATATCCGTCCGATCAAAAGAAAAACCGGACTCCCAACGGAAGTCCGGTCTCACGTTCAAGAGAAAACTTAGTTCACAGAATCCTTCAGAGCCTTGCCAGCCTTGAACACAGGCGTCTTCGAGGCCGGAATGTTGATCTCCTTGCCCGTCCGAGGGTTGCGCCCCTTGCGTGCCTTACGATCCTTCACCTCGAAGGTACCGAAGCCGATCAGCTGAATCCTGTCACCCTCGGAAAGCGCATTCTTGACTGCCTCAAAAACGGCGTTGACCGCCTTCTCTGCGTCCTTCTTCGTCAGACCTGCCTGCTCTGCTACGTTTGCGACCAATTCCTGCTTGTTCAAAGTAGCATCCTCCTTTAGATATTTTCCATTTTCCTAGCGACCACAAGGGGTCGCGCTGTCATGAGAGAATTTAACAGAATTACTTCGAAAAATCAAGGGGAAAATCAAAAAAAACCGCTTTTTTCCCTAAAAATACACGTTTTTTTATCCATTTTCCCAAAAACCAGGGGTGTATGGAATAAAAAGTGTGGTCAGATGATCAATATCTTCCTGCCAATCAAGTTCAAAAAGTGGGATGCGCTGCACGCGCTCATCGGGCAGTGCAAGATGATGAAGATAGATGACCTCCTGCGTATCTGGGAAGTGCTCCATCAGGAGGATCTTCAGATCAGACGCCAGCTCACGTGAATAGAGCTGTGTGATGATGAGATTCTGTGCAGGTGGCGCAGCAACAGCCTCCTCATCCATCGCATCCACAATGGAGAGCCCGTTCACGGGATCGAGCTCGAGTGCAGCAAAAAGCGGCTCCAAAAAGCTCATCGCAGGCAGGATCTCGAGAGGCACCCCCGCCTCCATCGTGCGCTCGCGCAGAAGCTGTACCGTGCGCTCAGCGACAAAGGGGCTGCCTGGAACGAGATAGAGCACATCCATCGTGCGTGCACGCGCCATCAAATCATCCACAATTGACGCGTACAGTTCATCAAAATCGTCGGCTTCCTCGTAGAGATGGTCATACGTCTCGTAAGAAATCCCCGCTGCATCGAGCACTTCCACCGTCGGATGAATGCGCGTGCGCAGGATAATGTGCTGCGCCGCCTCGATGCGCGCCCATGTCGCGCGCGTGATAAGCCCCGCATCCCCGGGACCAAGTCCCGCCACTGTCAGTTTATATTCTGCCATATCTCACTCTCCACTTGCCATCTGCACAATCTCCAGTGCCGTATCCAATATCTCCCTGCGCTCCTTCGGCTGCAAGCGAATGCGGTAGCCATCTCCCTCCGGCAGGGGCCCAACACGCCGCCCAAAGGCGCGGTCAAGGCGCATGAGCGCGGGCAGGGGCAGCTTCTCTCCCTCGGGCAGTGCGATATCCAGAGCCTCCCCCTTAGCCGCAATGCTGCGCGCGCCAAAGCTGCGCGCATAGTTCTTGATGCGCGCGATGTCGAGGAGTGCGAGCACAGGTGCTGTCGGCTCGCCGAAGCGGTCGATCAGCTCGTCGAGCAGTGCATCCAGATCCTCATTCGTACGGACAGCGGCAATCTTCTGATAGATCTCGATCTTGTGCATCGCATCATCGATGTAGCCGCCGTCGAGATAGGCCTCCACGGGCAGATCGATGACCGTCTCCACGGGCGGCGGCACAGGTGCCTCACCGCGCTTGCGCGCAACAGCTTCCTCGAGCAGCTTGACATACATCTCAAAGCCGACGCCTGCGATATGCCCATGCTGCTGTGCTCCAAGCAGACTACCCGCCCCGCGAATCTCGAGATCGCGCATGGCGATCTTAAAGCCCGAGCCAAGCTGGGCGAACTCCTTCATCGCCTGCAGACGTTTCTCCGCTGTCTCGCTGAGTACCTTGTCGCGTCGATACGTAAAGTAGGCAAACGCCATCTTTGCCGAACGCCCCACACGCCCGCGCATCTGATAAAGCTGCGAGAGCCCAAAGCGATCAGCATCGTAGATGATGATCGTATTCGCATTTGCCACGTCGATGCCGTTCTCGATGATACTCGTTGCGAGCAGGATGTCATAATGTCCCTCGTAGAAGTCCATCATGACCTGCTCGAGCACGTCTTCGTTCATCTGCCCGTGTGCCGAGGCAATGCGCGCCTCGGGCACGAGACGCAGCAGATGCTCGCGCATGCGGTCGATGCTCTCCACGCGGTTGTAGATGAAATAGATCTGCCCCCCGCGCGCAAGCTCGCGTTCGATCGCGCCACGCATCATTGCATCGCTGCTCTCCACAACGTAGGACTGCACGGGCAGACGGTCGGCGGGCGGCGTCTCGATGATGCTCATGTCGCGCGCTCCCGCGAGCGACATATGCAGCGTGCGCGGAATCGGCGTCGCCGAGAGCGTCAGCACATCGACCCCCGCCGCGAACTCCTTGATCTTCTCCTTCTGCGTGACGCCGAAGCGCTGCTCCTCATCCACGATCAGGAGACCGAGGTTCTGGAAGCGCACGCGCTTCCGATTGAGGATCGCGTGCGTCCCGATGAGGATGTCCACGCGCCCGCGTGCCACCTCGTGCAGGGTTGCAGCCTGTTCACGCACGGAGCGGAAGCGGCAGACCACGTCCACCTTCGGCGCGAACTCGGCAAAGCGCGCAGCAAAGGTCTGGTAGTGCTGCTGGGCAAGCACCGTCGTCGGCACGAGCACGGCGACCTGAAAGCCGTCCATTGCTGCCTTGAACGCCGCACGCACGGCGACCTCTGTCTTGCCAAAGCCCACGTCCCCGCAGAGCAGGCGATCCATGGGCTTCTCGCTCTCCATGTCGCGCTTAATCTCTGCAACGGCGCGCAGCTGATCTGCCGTCTCCTCGTAGGGGAACGCCTCCTCGAACTCGCGCTGACCTGCATCGTCGGGTGTGAAGGCATGCCCCTTCGCGAGCTGGCGCGCGCTGTAGATCTCGAGCAGATGGTCGGCAATATCCTCCACGGACTTCTGCGCCTTTGCGCGCGCACGCGCCCAGTCCGCCGTACCCATGCGGTGCAGGCGTGGCGCTGCGCCCTCCGAGCCGATGTACTTTTGCAGGAGGCCGACCTGATCTGTCGGCACGAAGAGCTTGTCGTCTCCGCCGTACTGAATGCGCAGGTAGTCGCGGTGCACACCTGCCACCTCGAGCGTCTCCACCCCGAGGTACTTCCCAATGCCGTGTGATACATGGACAACGTAGTCGCCGGGCGCAATCTCGCGAAAGTGACGGATGCGCTCCCCTGCCGACGGTGTGCGCCGCAGCTTTGCCTTGTGGCGCCCAAAGATATCCTGCTCCGTAAGAACCGCAATCTTCGCCGCGCTCAGTTCAAAGCCCGCGCGCAATGCCCCCGAGGTCACGACTACCGCATCCCTGACCTCCTCACCCTCCCTGCGAAGAACAATTGCAGGGATCTTCCATCCCGTCAGCATATCGCGGACGAGATTCGCCCGCTCCACGCCGCCTGCGAGGACAAGCACTCTTGTCCCATCCGCAAGATAACGGCGCAGTTCACTCTCGAGGAGGGCGAATTGACGCTGAAATGCCGTCATCGGCACCATGTGGAAGCCGACAAGGGTCGTCGGTGCACAGGCGGGATAGGAGCGGCTCATCAGTGCGGCAAACACTTCGTGTCCCGCCGCGCCCGCCACAACCAGCTCCTCCCACGAGAAGAGGCGCGCGGCGCGTATGTCATCCTCCTGCGCAGCGTCCGAAAGCGCTGCACTCAGACGGGATGGCTCATCGAGCAGCGTGATTCCCTCTCGTCCGAGATACGTCAAAAAGCACGCCTCCCCCTCATCATCCGCTGCACGCAGCGGCATGACGGAAGCCGTGCCGATATTTTTGATGGAGCGCTTTGTCAAAGGATCATACTCGCGCATAGAGTCGATCTCCGCGTCGAAGAATTCGATGCGGATGGGAGAGAGCGCGTTGATGGGAAAGATGTCGACGATGCCGCCGCGCACGCTGAACTGCCCAACGTGCTCCACCTCGGCCGCGTGCTCATAGCCGAGCGCAGTCAGGCGCTCGAGCAGCGTATCGCGCGGCAGTTCCTCACCGAGGCGCAGGGAGAGCGCAGCGCGCGAAAACTCTGCCGTACTGAGCCCCTTCTGTGCCGCCGCCCCGATATCCGCGAGCACAATGATCGGCTCATGGCGCAGGAGCCGGGCGAGAATGTTCATCCGCTGTGCCGAACGCTCGAGCCCCTTTGCCGCACCGGGTGCAGCGAAATCGATGCGATCCAGCTCGGGCAGTTCGTAGACATCCGCCTCAGGCAGGAGCGATGCCAGATCCTCCTGCCACGCGCGCAGCGCTTCGCGCCCGCTCGTCACAATGGCGAGTGGGCGCGGGGCGCTGTCATAGGCAGCAGCGACGGCAGCGTGCTTCATAGAGCCGGCAAAGCCGTGCGCAAGGATTTGCTGTGGCTCCCCGCCCAATGAATCTACCAGCTGATGCACGCCGCTGTCTGCACGCAGGATCGAAAAGAGTGCGTTCATTTGGGAGCTGCAGCGAGCGCTGCGCGCACAAAACCTGCAAAGAGCGGATGCGGATGGTTCGGCCGCGACTTGAGCTCCGGATGGAACTGAGAGGCAACGAACCACGGATGATCCGCGATCTCCACGACCTCCACGAGGCGGTTGTCGGGGCTTGTGCCCGCAATGACCATGCCCTTTTCCTCGAGCTGTGCACGGTAGGCATTGTTGAACTCAAAGCGATGGCGATGGCGCTCGCTGATCTCGATTGTGCCGTATTCTGCACGGGAGCGGGACGCGTCGGAGAGGATGCACGGATATGCACCGAGGCGCATGGTACCGCCCTTTTCCTCCACATCCTGCTGATCTGCCATCAGGGCGATGACGGGATGCGGCGTCTCGGGCACAAACTCCGTGCTGTGCGCATTGGCGAGACCCGCAACGTGACGCGCGAACTCGATGACGGCACACTGCATGCCGAGACAGAGCCCGAGGAAGGGAATCTCATGCTCGCGTGCATACTGGATCGCGCGGATCTTCCCCTCGACACCGCGGTCGCCGAAGCCGCCGGGGACGAGAATCCCCCTGCATCCGACGAAGATCTCATCGAGATCGGCATTCGGTGCCTCAAGCTCCTCCGCGTTGATCCACGTGATCTTCACCTGAGCATCGTGCTCGATGCCGCCGTGATGGAGCGCCTCCGTCACAGACATATAGGCGTCCGGCAGGGCGACGTATTTGCCGACAACGGCGATCTTCACCTTTTTCGTGGGATGGTTGATCTTGAAGACCATCTTCTCCCACGTCTCCATATTGGACGGATCGAAGTTCATCGCCATCTTCTCGAGCACGATGCGGTCGAGTCCCTCCTGCTGCATCATGAGGGGAACCTCGTAGATCGTCGCTGCCGTACGGTTCTCGATGACGGCATCCGCATCCACATCGCAAAAGAGTGCGATCTTCTCCTTCATCTCGCGCGGAATCGGCTGCTCCGTGCGGCAGACGAGGATATCCGGTTGGATGCCGATCGCGCGCAGCTCCTTGACGCTGTGCTGCGTCGGCTTCGTCTTCAGCTCGCCCGCCGCCCCGATGTAGGGCAGCAAGGTCACATGGATATAGAGTGCGTCGTTCTTGCCGACTTCCTTCTTAACCTGGCGAATCGCCTCGAGGAACGGCAGGCTCTCGATATCGCCGACCGTCCCGCCGATCTCCGTGATGACCACGTCGGCGTTGTCCGCCTTTGCCACATCGTAGACGCGCTGCTTGATCTCGTTCGTGATATGCGGAATGACCTGCACCGTCGAGCCGAGATAGTCGCCGTGGCGCTCCTTGTTAAGGACGGTCGAGTAGACCTTGCCTGTCGTGATATTCGAACGCTTTGTGAGGTTAATGTCGATGAAGCGCTCATAGTGCCCGAGATCGAGATCCGTCTCCGCCCCGTCGTCGGTGACGAACACCTCGCCGTGCTGATAGGGGCTCATCGTGCCGGGGTCAATATTGATGTAGGGGTCGAATTTCTGAATCGTGACCTTCAGCCCGCGATTCTTGAGCAACCGACCGAGCGATGCCGCCGTAATGCCCTTGCCGAGCGATGAGACCACTCCACCCGTGACGAAAATATACTTTGCCATGCCGTTCCTCCGCACTCCTTACATCAGTTCTGAATGCTCTCGAGCTTCTTCTTGCGCGCTGTCTCCTTCGTAATCGCCGTCTTTGCCGTAGCGGAGGAGGCGCGGGACGAGGAGCGCTTGACCTCAGGCGGAACCCACTCCGTCAGCCCCCATTTGCTCTCGCCCTCATAGTGAAAGCGGCTGTCCATGTTCATCATCGTGTAGATCTCGGAGATCGCCATCGCCAGAGACTGTACGGGTTTGTGCGTCGCCTCGATGACCTCGGTGATCAGCTCCTTATAGTGAACGGGCGTCCCCTTCTTCGCGAGGATGTGATAGGCGGCGTCCACTTCCGACATGTGTTCAAAATCCATAGATACGCTCCTTTCAAGCGGCGCTTACATCTTCTCCGGTGCCGAGACCCCGAGCACGCCGAGACTGTGGCGAATCACGCGCCCTGTCGCAAGCACAAGGGCGAGGCGCGCAGAGGCGAGAGCCGGCTCCTGTCCGACAATGCGGCATTTATTGTAGAACGAGTGGAATGCACTCGCGAGTTCATGACTGTAACGTGCAATGCGCTGCGGAGCATAATCCGTCGCTGCGCGCGCGATTTCCTCGGGGTAGGAGGCGAGCTTCTTGATGAGTGCGATTTCCGTCTCGTCCGTCAGGAGCTCGAGCTCTCCCCCATCCCGCACGGCAATCCCCGCCTCATCCGCCTGACGGAAGATGCTCGAGATGCGCGCATGCGCATACTGGATGTAGTAAACGGGATTCTCATTGGACTTCTTCTTGGCAAGGTCGAGGTCGAAATCAAGCTGACTGTCGAGCGAGCGCATGAGGAAGAAGTAGCGCGCTGCATCGACGCCGACCTCCTCCATCAGCTCGCGCAGTGTGACCGTCTCACCCGTGCGCTTGCTCAGCTTCACGAGCTCTCCATCACGGTAGAGGCTCACCATCTGCAGGAGGAGTATCGTGAGCACTTCGGGATCGTGTCCGAGTGCCGCCATCGCCGCCTTGACACGCGCCACATAGCCGTGGTGATCCGCGCCCCATATGTTGATGAGGCGTCCGTAGCCGCGCTCGTATTTATCGTCGTGGTAGGCGATGTCTGCTGCGAGATAGGTCGGTACGCCGTTATCGCGGAAGATCACGCGATCCTTGTCATCTCCGTAGTCCGTCGAGCGCAGCCAGACTGCGCCGTCCTTCTCGTATGCCTTCCCGCGCTCGAGCAGCGTGTCCACCACACGACGCACGGCATCGGGATGCAGTGTGCGCTCGCTGTACCAGCGATCGAAGGTCACGCCGAAATCCGCCAGATCCTCCTCAAGCGCCGCAAGTTTCTCGCGGTAGGCGACATCCTGAAAGAGCTGCAGACGCTCCTCCTCGGGCAGTGCGAGATACCTATCCCCCTCGCGGTCAATGATCCGCTGCGCCGTCTCCACGATATCCGCACCGTGGTAGCCATTCTCGGGGAAGACCACCTCTTTGCCAAGGAGTTCCAGATAGCGCGCATTCACCGACACAGCGAGGAGATTCATCTGATTGCCTGCGTCGTTCACATAGTACTCGCTGTCCACAGCATATCCCGCCGTGCGCAGCAACTTCACAAGCGCCGAACCAACGGCGGCACCGCGCCCATGTCCTACGTGCAGAGGACCCGTCGGGTTCGCGCTGACGTACTCCACCTGAATACGCGGCGCATCCTGCGATGGCAGCGTACCATAGTCCTCTCCTGCAGCAAGAATGGCACGCAGAGTATCGGCAATCACCGACTTTTTGAGATAGAGATTGATGAAGCCGGGGCCTGCGACCTCCGCACGATCGAGCCAGTCACCCGCGAGATGCGCCTGTATCGCGGCTGCAATCTTCTGCGGCGGCTGACGAAAGACGCGTGCGGACTGCATGGCAAAATTCGTCGCAAAGTCGCCGAGTTCCTTCTCGGGCGGCTCCTCCAGAAGAATTGCAGGGAGTGCGCCGCCCTCCGGCAGCTCTCCCGCCGCCACAGCTGCCTCTACTGCGCGTATGAGCGCCTGCTCGATCTGCTGCTTGATATCCACCTTCGTTATTACTCCTTTACATAGGTTCGATCCGTATCTCGAGCGTATTATCACTTTGACGCACGCCATCCACATAGAGTGTATAGAAGAGATATATCTCCTCCCGCCCGTCCGCAAATGTACGCATGCGCAGGCGGCGCGTATCCGTCTTGATGAGGAAAGTGCCGTACGGCGTACGGTAGTTGCTCGAGCGCTCCTCACCTGCGGCAAAATGCTGCGTCCAGCGTACAACGCCGCGACGCTGGAGCATAACCCCCGCCGCGCCGATCCGCAGAACCGACGGAACGGTCTCACCATCGATCAACGTCGCATCATCGTAGCTGACATAGTGGCTCTCACCACGCAAAAAACGCTGTCCGGTAACGGACAGCGCAATGCGGCTCTCCTCGCCCGCAGCATCCACCTGCCTCCCGTCGAGGAAGACACGTACCTGCTCCGCACCCTTCATCGAATCGTCCCTCCGACAAAAAGTGTCCTGCATAGCCTAATTCTGATCGACGGCAATCGCGAGATCCACCATCTGACCGCTCAAATTCATCTCCACAACGAGGTATTGCCCATCGCTGATCTTGACATCGAAATCCTTGCCCACGCTCAGAGACGGGGTGGAGATGTCAACGTCGAGTCCCAGCCCCGTGATATTTGTCGCCGTGTGCGCCGTCAACATGTTGCTAAGCTCCGAGATCGCGCTCTGTGCCATCTCGTCAAACGTCTCCACCGGCATTCCCATCATCATCTGAGAGGCGATGAACTTTGCCGTATCCTCACTTATATTGTAGACGACATTCCCGCGGATCTGCTTCGTAAAGCCGACCAGCATCGATACCCCGTGACTCTTGACTCGATCCGATGCGGCATAGAGTTTTGTCCGCGTCGGCTCGGGGAACCCCAGCATCGGCATGACCGTTGTAAAGGCATCCACAAAAGGATTGATCAGTTTTGCATCCATCTACTACTCTCCCTCTGCAAAGCCCACATTCATCCGCACCATTCCAATTGGCAGCCGTATGCTGATGCAGAACGTCGTCATACGTGGGCTGACAATATGCACCTGAGACCCATGAATCGTCCCCGGCGGTGTCAGGCGCAGTTCCTTTCCCTCAAGTACGTTGTTGATCTTCGAGACGGCACGTCCCGCGAGGATGTTCGCCGCCTCCTCGACGGCATCCACCGCCTCGACATCATCGACTTCTTCCACAGATGCACGTCCAAGCATGTGCATCGCGAACAGCTTGATTACAGACTCATCCATATAGAAAATCGCACGACCTGTCGTGAATCCCGTAATGCCGATAATGACGGCAACACCGCTCACATCGAGTGAGCGCGAATCATACGGCTCAATCTCGACCTCCCCCTCCATGCCGAGAAGCCCTGCGAGTCCCTGTTGGAGACCTCGCCCAAAGGGCTTGGCATAGAGTTCACGAAACGCCGACTCCTGACTCACCGCAGACTCACAGATGAGATGGAGCGTGTCCACAAGATCCGACTTCGACACCGGCTTTTGCAAAAATGCGCGGATTCCGACAGCCTTTCCCTGCGTGATGAGATTCAGATCCTTCATCGCACTGATCATCAGAATTTTTGCATGCGCATCCGCCGCAAGAATACGTTTGCTGCACTCCAACCCATTTGCATCTGGCAGATTCATATCCATTGTCACAAGATCCGGATGCAGCTCCGTGTAAAGGCGCAGTGCCTCTACCGCATCCGCCGCCATCCCGCAGACCTCGAAATCCGTATCCCTTAGATTTTCAGCAATCATCACGCGGCTGATCTTGGAGTCATCCACAATCAGCACCCGTAATTTCCCCATACAAACTCACCCTCTTTTACGGACTGTTACATGTATTCCCTATTATACACGAAACAACGGCATTCGTCACATGTTTTTTGGCAAAACTTCCACCCAGTACCCGTCCGGATCTTCAACGAAATAGATGCCCATCTCCGCATTTTCATAGCAGATGATGCCCATCTCCGCATGTTTTGCGCGTGCTGCAGCATAATCGTCCGTATAGAGCGCGAGATGGAACTCCTTCTCCCCAAGATCGTACGGCTCCGTGCGCGCATGCAGATACGTCAACTCGAGCTCGAAATCCGTCACGCCATCCCAGAGGTAGACGAGCGTAAATCCCTCAGCCTCCAAGCGGCGCTTCTCACGAAAGCCGAAGGCCTTCTCATAGAAGTCCATGCTGCGTGCAAGATCAAGCACATTGAAATTCACGTGCGTAAACGTAAATGACATCCTGTCCTCCCAACCAAAAATACATTGTATCTCGGAAACACTGCATATGCAGTAACAAACACAATAATTACGTGCGGTCTACGCGGTCAAAGAGCTCCGTCACCTCAGGTGCGGGCTCCCGATCGAGCTTGCTCACAATGTAGATCGCAAGAAGTCCGAGCAAAAAGCCCGGCACAATCTCATAGAGACCAAAGAGCGCAAACTGCTTCCAGATGAGCACCGTAATGCCGCCCGTCACAATCCCCGCAAGCACGCCACGTTCCGTTGTGCGTCGCCAGAACAGACACATGAGGAGCGCAGGGCCGAACGAGGCACCAAATCCCGCCCATGCGTACGCCACCATATCGAGGATGAAATTATCGGGACTCAGTCCGAGGTAGATCGCCGCCGCCGCAATTGCAAGCACGGACAGGCGGCTCACCCAGACGAGCTCCACCTGCTGTGCATTCGGACGGAAGCTACGCCGATAGATATCCTGCGCGAACGCCGATGCCGCAACGAGCAGCTGCGCAGAGGCTGTACTCATGATTGCCGCAAGCACCGCCGCAAGGATCAGCCCTGCCACAATGGGCGGGAAGAGCTCGCCCGCCATCGCGAGGAACACCGTCTCTGCCGCCGTCCCCTCAAGGGGTGTCTTGAGATAGACTGCACCGACCATGCCGACCAGAATCGCAGCGGAGAGCGAGATCACCACCCACGCCATTGCAATACGCGTCGCCTGCGGCAGCTCCTCCGCATGACGAATCGCCATGAAGCGCACGAGGATGTGCGGCTGTCCGAAGTAGCCGATGCCCCATGCCATGAGAGAAATGAATTCAATGAATCCGAGCGTACTCCCGTCCACCTTTGTCAGCGGCGAAAAGAACGAGGCGTGCTCCATGTAGATCAGCTCCGCCGTCGCCGTGAAGCCGCCGAGCATGACGGCAGCACCCACGGGCACCACGAGGATCGCGAAGAACATCATCACGCCCTGGATGAAATCCGTGCGCGAGACGGCAAGGAAGCCGCCAACAAGCGTATAGAAGACGACCACGGCCGCGCCTGCAATGAGAGCCGTGAAATACGGCAGCTGAAAGATCGTCTCGAAGAGACGCCCCGCCGCCACGAATCCCGAAGACGTATAGAGAATGAAGAAGATCAGAATGAAGATTGCCGGCACGATGCGCAGTGCACCCGATGTCGCAAAGAACCGATTCTCAAAGAAATCCGGCAGCGTCAGCGAGTTGTTCGCAAGCTCCGTATAGACGCGCAGGCGCGCCGCAATGAACTGCCAATTCGCCCATGTACCGAGTGCAAGACCGAGGGCAATCCAGCCCGCATTGAGCCCTGCCACATACGCAAATCCGGGCAGCCCCATGAGCATCCACCCCGACATATCCGATGCCTCGGCGCTCATCGAGGTCACCCATGCGCCGAGTTTCCGATTGCCAAGAAAGTAGTCGCTCATATTACGCGTACGCCGATAGTAATAGACGCCAATCCCCATCATCACGAGCATATAGACAAGGAAGATGACGCTGATTTCAATTTGCTCTGCCAAAGACAAATCCCCCGTTAGCAAGGAATCGCTGATAATAATGAAGTCCGTCAGATTGGTGTAGATTTTTTGTCCTGTCAAGGAGACAAACCGGACGCATAGCAAAAGCTATGTGGAGGATTTGTCGACGCAGAGAGGGCGAAAAAGATGCGCCAAGATGATCGGGCTGAATTTATCAGTGCTTCCTTAAACAATATGACGTTCATTATACGAGATTTTTGCCCGAAAAGCAAAATTTTTCAGGAGCTCGCGCTCTTTGGCATGAAAAAACCCCGCATACGCGGGGTTGCTCTCCTAGATGGACGACGTTACTCCTGCTGTTCAAACAGAGACTTGTCCACGCCACAGAGCGGGCAGACAAAATCCTCCGGCAGATCCTCAAACGCCACACCTGCGGCGAGATCGTAGTCGGCATCGCCGACTGCCTCATCATAGACCCAACCGCAAACCGTACAAACCCATGTCTTCATGGGAAGCCCTCCTTAATATAATACACACGATTAAAACATAACACACAGATGTATCGGGAGGTTAGACTTATGTATAAGTTACTACCCAATAACAATTATTATATTACAACATATTTTGTATTTTGGCTAGGGGTTTTGAAAAAAATTTATAAATTTTTACGGAATCGCTGATAAAATGAAGCCCGTCAGATTGGCGTAGATTTTTTCGTCCGAACGAGGAGGCAAACCGGACGCAGAGTGGTGCTCTGTGGAGGATCGAGGGCGAAGTGCGGGCAAAAAGATGCGCTAAGATGGCGGTGCTGAATTTATCAGTGCTTCCTTACCATGGCGATATTCTGTTGGTTTTACGCCCATATGCTTTTGAAAGATCTTGCTGAAATAGCGCGTGTCTTGATAGCCGCAGGCAGCGGCAATCGCATAGATCTTCTCATCGCCCTCACGCAGCATCTGCCCCGCACGGCGCAGGCGGCAATCCGTGAGATAGGCGCTAAACGAGGTGCCGCAGCGTGCGAAGAGCTTGTGCAGATAGCTGACGCTCAGTCCCAGCTCATCCGCGACCTCACGCACGGTGATCGGCTCCGCCATATGCTCCTCCATATGGCGCACAGCGTGCAGGAGATAGCCGCGGACCGGCTCCTCCTCCGGCAGATCGAGATGTGTGACGATGACCTCCGAAGCATTCGCTTCATGGAGATGAACGCGGCGCTCCCTGATATGGTCTGCTGCCAGACGCACGGCCGCGGAGAGCTCCTCATCGTCAAGCGGCTTCAGGAGATAGGCACATACGCCAAGTGCAATCGCCTGCTGCGCGTACTCGAACTCACCGTAGCCTGAGAGAATGATGTACTCTGCTTCCAGCTCCTCGCGCAGGCGCGCAATCACATCCAGCCCCGAGAGCCCGGGCATTTTGATATCCACAATCAGTACATCGGGACGATACTCGCGCGCGAGAAGAATCCCCTCCATGCCGCTGCCTGCCGCACCGATGACCTCGGCGCCAAAATCCTCCCACGGCGTCAGGCGCATAATGCCCTCACGCTGCATGGGCTCGTCGTCAATAATCAGCACTTTAATCATAATGAGGAGCCTCCTCCCAGTGCTTCAATCTCAGTATTACCTCCGTCCCTTTCCCCTCCGCAGAGTGCAACTCAACTCCGCAAACTTCATCCCCATTCAGCACCGCGCGCATGTGCACATTGTAAAGTCCAAAATGATTGTCATCCCGCCGCGCGAGCACTTCCTGCTGCCGCTCGGGACTCATCCCCTGTCCGTTGTCCTTCACGCGAAAGACGAGATACCCGTCTTCCCGCGCGCCTGTGATCGTGATGCATCCGCCGCGTTCTGCCATCTCGATGCCGTGCTGTATCGCATTTTCCACAAGGGGCTGCAAAATCAGCTTCGGCACATAACAGCCATATGCCGAGGACTCCACACGCACCGTCACCTTGAGGCGCCCCTCGAATCGGCGCTGCTGGATCTTCAGATACGTGCGGAGAAAGGTGAGCTCCTCCGCCACTGTTACGAACTCCTTCATGCTCACCGAGGCACGCAGCAACTTCCCCAGCTGCACGGCAATGTCGGCAGCCCCCTCACTATCGCCGAGTTTTGCACTCCACTTGATGAGGTTGAGCGTATTATACATGAAATGTGGCTTGATCATCTCCGTGAGCGATTTCACCTGCGCCACGCGCAGTGTCCGCTCGCGCTCCCGATTTTCTGCAAGCAGCGTGCGGATATGCGAAACGAGGCTGTTAAATGTCAGTGCAAGTTCCCCGATCTCATCGCCGCGCTGCGCGTCCACCTGTACCGAGAAATCATCGCGGCTGCGTACGCGGCGCATGGCAAGCGCAAGGCTGTGCAGCGGACGCCAGAGATGACGGCTCAGCAGATAGGCAAGATACGCAGTCATGCAGAGCGCGACGGCATCCACCATCAGCACGAGACGGAAAAGATAGTCAAGCGGTGCGGAGTCAAGCCGCTGGCGCAGATGCACGGCAAAGCCCGTATCCGACGAGGAGTAGGCATAGTCGCGAAAGACAGACTCCGAAGCCGTCCCCTCCTCGGGCGTGGAAAATACGGAAGAAAAACCCTCGCGGTGATGATCGAGCATGTCCATCATGACATAGCGATAGCGATCCGTCAGGATGATCTGCCCTTCATTGCCGTCCTGCACACGCTGAATGAGCGGCACAAGAGCCTCACGCCGCACATCGATAACGGCAAAGCCGAGCAGCTCCTCCCCCTGACGAATCGCACGCGCCATCGAAAAGACCGTCTCCCTGCGATCTGCCTCATAGCGGTCTGCAGAAGCAATCACCCAGTCCTGCCCCTCCACGGCACGGCCGAGCAGCCCCCAATGCAGATGTTCCGGCAGCCGATAATCGCGCGGCAGATCATCCGTCGCAATGACCTGACTGCCGTCTGCGGAGAGGAGATAGATTGCTGCCTCGCCGGAACGTCCTGCCAGAATCGCATAGAGATCGCCGTAGATGTTCTCTACATCTGCACGCTCACCACGCAGAAATGCAATGGTCTCCCCACGCACGAGCAGAGGGTTCATCAGGCGCTGATAGCTGCCGACAAGATTGTCGATCTCGCGCGAGATGCGCTGTACCTCGGCACGGCCGCCCTTTGCCTGCGTATTTTCATAGACACGATCCGCCGCATAGAGGATCATCGCAGAAGCTAAAAGGAGCGGAAAGAGTCCCCCAAAGAGCAGATAGGCAAGCAGTCGCTTCTGATAGCTGATCCGATATCGTCCCATAAATGGCGCAGCCCCTCTCCAGCCGCAAGTAAAGAGCGACGGAAAAACGAGGAAAACAAAAGTCTTCCTTAATGTTCAGACTATAAAGAAAGAATACGGATAAATTCAATTCCTGTCAAGTAAAATCATGTATAAATAGAAAAAATATATTTACATACAAAAAGGAACGAAAGCAAAGGAAAAACCGCCACGAAACGTGACGGTCTTGGAAGGGGAAAATATGGGAATGGGGGGATGGGGGGAAAATGGGGATTTATTTGATAACCGCCGCGCGCCATTTGCTTAGGAACTCGTCCCGAAAGGAGACGGCGCGCTGCGTATCAAACCAAATGTAACGAATCTCCGAAAGAGGACGAAGATTCGGCGGTGCCGGAATATCGGCACGCGTTGAGCGTCGTTCATATTCGCCGAGGCGTTCATGAACCTGACGGCTCATCAGGAAATTGAGGAATTTCTTTGCATTCTCTGCGTGCGGCGCATTTTTAATGATTGCAATTCCGCCCGAGGACACAGCCGTCCCCTCTTCAGGATAGACAATCTTCATATGGGCACCGCCCGCAATGTATGTGAGTACAGCCTCCTCAAACGTTGCAGTAACGGCGTATTCTCCATCGGAAAGTGCCTTGATCTGCGCTGCTGAGCTGGCGGTACTGCGTCCGTCGAGCTGCTCTGCCACTTCTCCGATGACTGTGGTATCGCCGCCAAGGGCATCCATCATCGTCAGGAGGACGGCATAGGAGGACGTGGACTTCGTCGGGTCTGCCAGTGCAATGCGTCCACGAAACTTTGGGTCGAGCAGATCCCGCCACCCCTTTGGGGCGTCTGCCTCGCTCACCAGATCACTGTTGTAGGCGATGACGTAGGGATCCATAACCATGTTGTAGAATGCATTGTTCCCGCGCACAAAATTGGGTAGAATTGCAGATTTTTCGGGTGACACATAGGGTTCGAGATAGGACTCAAGTGCGACGTAGGCATCCGTCGTTCCGCCCCATATAATATCGCCGTGCGGGTTCTCCTGCTCCGTGCGGACACGCGCCATGAGCTCGCCCGAACTGCCGCTGACAAGCTGTACCTGTATGCCGGTCTGCTCCTGAAACTCTTTGGCAAGCGGAGCTGTCCAGTCATCCGTATTACAGTTGTAGACAACAACGATATTTTCATCCGGCTGCACGCTCTGCGTCTCTATGCCGCAGGCTGCAAGGAGAAACCCTGCCGTGAGCAGAAGCGTCGCACCCCATATCTGCATGCGCTGAAAGATGATCATCGTGCGACACCTCCTCAACGAGATGTCATCAATTTCAAATCTTTTTGATAATTCTACAATAATCAGAACTGCAGTGCAATCATACAGTTCGTCATTTTTGGGGGAGAATCCTATCTTGATAGGACGCAACGAAATTAAATGTACCGGATAGCGGTGGAAGTACGGCTAATCTTTCCCACGAAGCGCACGCTGTGCGTCGAAAAAATGCACAATCGCCTCTGCCGCAGGGCGATTCATCCCCGGCGCAGCGGCGAGTTCATCGACAGATGCCGCCTTGATCTTATCGAGTGTGCCGAAGTGCGACCAAAGACTCTGCCGCCGCTTCGGGCCGACACCGACAATGTGATCGAGGACGGAGACGAGGTTGCGCTTGCCGCGCAGCTTGCGATGAAAGGTGATGGCAAAGCGGTGCGCCTCGTCACGGATGCGCTGGACGAGGTAAAGGGACTGACTGCGGCGCGGCAGCTCGACCGGCTCCGAATGCCCCTCTGTAAAGATGAGCTCGAATTGCTTTGCGAGCCCGACGACGGGCACATCCTTGTGCCCCGCCTCATTTCGGATGATCTCGAGCGCGGAGGAGAGCTGACCCTTGCCGCCGTCGATGATGATGAGGTCAGGCAGTTCGTCCTCGGGCAGTCCCACATAGCGTCGCGTCGTCACCTCACGCATGGAGAGGAAGTCGTCGGGCTTGCCCTCCGCGCTCCGAATCTTGAAGCGGCGATAGTCGGACTTCTTCGGCATGCCATCCTCGAAGACGACCATCGAGGCGACGGTCTCCTGCCCCTGATTGTGCGAGATGTCAAAGCATTCCATGCGGCGCGGCGGCTTTTTGAGTCCGAGATAGCGCCCCAGCTCCTCGACCGCGCCGAGTGTAGTCTCATTGGCGAGACTGCGGCGTGTCTCCTCATCCGCGAGGAATTTCTCCGCATTGCCCGTCGCCATCGTCACAATATCGCGCTTTGTCCCGCGCTGCGGCGTGAGGAGCGCGACCTTGCCACCGCCCTTTCTCTCTGAGAGCCACTGCTCAATGATCGCACGCGCAGCGTCGTCGATCGCATGCGGCAACAGCACCTCGCGCGGCACGAAGGTCGCCTGATTGTAGTACTGCTCGAGGAAGGCGCGCAGGATGTCCGCATCGCTCTCCTCCTCGCTCCCACGGAGGAGGAAGTGCTCGCGCCCAATCATCTTTCCGCCGCGGATGAAGAAGATCTGCACGCAGACGCCTGCCGCCGAGCGCGCCATGCCGAGCGCATCCTGATCTCCCGCGCCCGTCACGATGTTCTGCCGCTCTGCCGCCTTGCGCACGGCTATGAGCTGATCCCGCAGGCGCGCCGCCGTCTCGAAGTGGTACGCCTCCGCCGCAAGTGCCATGCGGTGCTCAAGCTCACGCTCCACATCGTCCGTCCGTCCCTCGAGAAAGAGAAGAACAGCATGGATCATCGCTCGGTAATCCTCCTCCCCCACCTTGCCTACACAGGGTGCGAGACAGCGCTTGATATGGTACTCAAGGCATGGCCGATCAGGCATTGTCCGACACGTACGCAGAGGAAAAAGGCGCTTCAGGAGCTTTAAGCTGTCCCGCAGCGCCGTCACATTCGTATAGGGGCCGAAGTAGCGCGCTCCATCACGCAGTACGCGCCGCGTGATGAAGACGCGCGGATATTCCTCCTGCACCGTCACCTTGACATAGGGGTAACTCTTGTCGTCCTTGAGCCGTATATTGTAGCGCGGACGATGTTTCTTAATGAGATTTGCCTCGAGAATCAGCGACTCGACTTCGTTCGCTGTCATGATCGTCTCGAAGTCGGCAACGTGCGAAACCATCGCACGCACCTTCGGCGCCTGATTGCGGCTGCTCTGGAAATACTGCCGAACGCGGTTCTTGAGGACGATTGCCTTGCCCACATAGATGATCTTCCCGCGCGCGTCCTTCATGAGATAGACGCCGGGACTCTCTGGCAGCAACTTCAGTTTTTCGGCAACGAGGTCGGTCACGTTCTCAATGCCCTGCCTTCATGCGGTTGATCGCACTGAAGAGCGCGAGGATGGACGAGGTGATGATGTCCGTATCCAGTCCCGCTCCCCAGTAGACATTGCCGTCCTCGCCCGTGATGCTGATATAGGAGATGGCGCGCGAGGTCTGCCCGATCTCAAGCGCGTGCTCACTGTAGGTCAGGTTCGTGTAGCGAAGCCCCAGATTTGCCTGCATGGCGTTCGAGATGGCGTCGAGGCGGCCGTTGCCGCGTGCCTCATACGTGCGGTCCTCGCCGTCCACCTTGAGATGAACGTCGCCCATGCGCGTGCCGTCCGGCTGCTTTTTCAGATGGAAATCCGTGAGTTCGAACGGGAATACAACATTGACGTAGGTATCCATGAACACCTTGTAGATCTCGTCCGGCAGGAGTTCTTTGTGCCCGCTGTCGGATACGGACTTGACGCGGTAGCTGAGATCCTCGCGCATCTTCTTCGGCATGCTGATGCCGTACTGCTGCTCCATGATATAACCGACACCGCCCCTGCCCGACTGGCTGTTGATGCGGATGACATCGCCGTCGTACGTGCGCCCGATATCCTTCGGATCGATGTAGAGATAGGGCAGTGACCAGTGCTTGGGTTTGTTCTCATCCCAGTGCTTCATGCCCTTGGCGATGGCATCCTGATGGGAACCGGAGAACGCGGCAAAGACGAGTGCGCCCGAATACGGCTGGCGCGGGTTGACCTGCATGCGCGTCACCTGCTCATAGACCTCAACGAGGTGCGGGAGATCGGAGAAGTCGAGGTTCGGATCGACACCGAGCGCGAACATGTTCATTGCAACCGTGATGATGTCGACGTTGCCCGTGCGCTCCCCGTTGCCGAAGAGCGTGCCCTCGACACGATCTGCGCCTGCGAGCAGCCCCATCTCCGCATCTGCTACGCCGCAGCCGCGGTCGTTGTGCGGGTGGAGGGAAAGGACGACGCTGTCACGGTATTTCAGCCGCTCATTGACGTAGGCAATCTGCATTCCGTAGACGTGTGACATCGACATTTGAACCGTCGAGGGAAGATTGATGATCGCCTTGCGATCGGGCGTGGGCTGCCACACATCGAGAACGGCATTGCAGACTTCGAGCGCATATTCGGGCTCCGTGCCCGTGAAGCTTTCGGGCGAGTATTCAAACCGATAGTTCGCGCCCGCCTCCTCCGTCAGCTTCTTGAGAAGCTTTGCGCCGTCCACGGCGATCTGGAGGATCTCCTCCTTTGAGCGTGCAAATACCTGCTCGCGCTGTGCTGCAGACGTGGGGTTGTAGACATGCACAATCGCGTTCTTCACGCCGCGCAGCGCATCAAACGTCTTTCGGATGATATGCTCCCGCGCCTGTGTCAGCACCTGCACGGTCACATCGTCGGGGATGAGATTGTCATCGACGAGGCGGCGCAGGAACTCGTACTCCGTCTCCGACGCGGCAGGAAAACCGACCTCGATCTCCTTGAACCCCACACGCACGAGAAGATCGAAGAACGCCAGCTTCTCGTCCAAACTCATCGGGATGATGAGTGCCTGATTGCCGTCGCGCAGATCAACCGAGCACCAGATTGGAGCCTTGTCCGGCGCGTCCTGGCGCAGCCAGTCCAGACGGATCTCAGGCGGCATATAGTATCCCTTGGTGTACTTCGTGTGATTCATGATCGTTCCCCCCGTATAACATTGCATCATCCATATAAACAAGAAAGTCCCTCGCCGCTGATGTGGGGCGAAGGACGCGCCTGCGTTATCCTAGCGTTGTGCTATCTTACCATATTCACGTGCAGTTTGCAAATCCGACCAAGGTCGCATTAAACTTCTCAATCAGCTTCTCGGGCTTGTACGACTCCTTTGCCTTGCGCAGCCCTTCGATCCCCATATCCTCCTCGCGGTTGATGTAGGTCAGATGGCTCCACGCGTGCTCCACGAACCCCTGATTGATCGCGGGATATGCGCCGCGCAGCTCGGGGTCTGCCTTCTCCACGTGGATGACCGCTGTATCCGTGTTCAGCTGCTCACCGAAGGTAAAGGCGATGACGCGCCCGTCGAGGAGAATCGCGCCGCCCTTCAGCCCGAAGTCCGCGAAGTTGTTCAGCACCTCGAGGATCGCCGTACGCTCATAGCCGATGAACGGATCAACGGTCCCGTCCTCCTGCTTGTGCTGCTTGTACCAGCTGTTCAGCTCGAGCTTGCACAGCGTTACGATCTCATCCGTAATCGGCACGAACACCGCGTCGGGATGCTCCTTGCGAAACGCATTCAGATGGTTCTTCTTCGAGTGCAGCTTGCGGCCCGCGAGGCTGATGAGCTTTTCCGAAAGGTACACATAGTCATAGTTGTCGCGGTCAGCGACCACCTCAAAGTGTGCGCAGTCGCAGCTGCGCAGGAAATCCGCATAGCCGCGTTCCATGTCATAGATGTGGAACGGCTGCTCAATCTCCTCGAAGTACGCGAGCAGCTTCTTCGTCGCCGCAGGATAGAGCGCGGAATCGCAAAACGGCTGCAAGGCGGAGACACGCGCCTTCCACTCGCTCACAACGTAGAGGACATCGTCCTCCTCGGCGATGTGGACATGGAACGGTTCGCGCCACATGTAGAGATTCGTAAAGTTAAAATGCGAATTCTCATAGTAATTCGCACGAAAATATCGATCAAGCAGCGGCTTGTCTTCCTTTGTCAAGGCATGAAATTCGATGAGTCTCACCTTCCCTTTGGGCATTCGTAAGGAATCGCCATATTTATCAGCGAGTCCTTAATAAAAGTTCTCCTAACGGTTTCATTATAACAAAGCCGTCAAGCCCTACCTGTTCTGCTCTATATTTTACTGAGAATCAGCTCTCCCATGCCCGTGAGCACACAGTGTCCCAATCCTGCGGGCAGGAAGACGCTCTCCCCCTTTTGTACCTGCAGTTCGTCCGTTTCAGTGCGAAGCTGTACGTTGCCCGAAAGCACGGTCAGACACTGGAATGAGTCTTCGCTTACAGTAAGCGCACATTCCCCGTCCACTGTGAGATGATAGGCGGTGAAATACCCGCACGCCGCCAGAAGGCGCGCCCTCGCTCCCGCGAAGATGTCGACCTCATTGCCGCACGCATACGCGGGAGCAGGTGCAAGGGAGGTCACATCAAGCGCCTTTTCGATATGAAGATCGCGTGGCTTGCCGTCCGCACCGATGCGGCCGTAATCGTAGATGCGATACGTCGTATTCGAGTTCTGCTGGATCTCGCAGATGAGGATGCCCTTGCCGATTGCATGGAGCGTCCCCGCAGGGATGAAGAAGACATCGCCCTTCTGCACAGGCACATGACGCACAACATCGAGCAGAGTGTTGTCCTCTATGCGCCGACGAAACTCTTCCTTTGAGATCTCGTGCGCAAATCCATAGAGCAGCTCCGCCCCCTGTGCTGCGTCCACGACATACCACAGCTCCGTCTTGCCGTACTCCCCCTCGACGCGCAGTGCATAATCATCATTTGGATGCACCTGCACGGAGAGATCGTCACGCGCATCGATGAGCTTGATGAGCAGTGGGAAATACGAAAACTTCGCCGCACGCGTGCCGAGTGCATCCGTGCCCGCCTCCGCGAGCCAATCCGAAAGAGTCCATCCCGCCGCAGCGCCGTTTGCAATGACGCTTTTGCCGTCCCTATGGCAGGCAAGCTCCCAGCTCTCGGCGACCTTCGTCAGCTGCGTTTCCTTTCCGTATTCATCCCTGAGCCGCGTACCGCCCCAGAGATAGTCCTTCAGCGGCGCAATGAGTTTCATCGGATACTTCATAATTCACGTCCTTATTTCATTTCATAGGACTATCTTACCGAATTCTACAAAAAACTGCAAGTACAAAGCACGACCTATGAAATGATGATTGTTCCCCACCGCTGACTGTGGTATCATAGGAACGCCTGCAGCAGACGCAGGATTTCTTTCATAAAATATTTTACCCATCTGAAACGGAGTGATTCACCATGTCCCAAAAGGTCATTGATACCACGGAGCGCCCGCCGCTCCTCACCACCATCCCGCTCTCCCTGCAGCATCTCTTCGCGATGTTCGGCTCGACCGTGCTCGTGCCGATCCTCTTTCACGTCAACCCCGCGACCGTGCTGCTCTTCAACGGCATCGGCACACTGTTCTACCTCATCCTCTGCAAGGGCAAGATTCCCGCCTATCTCGGCTCGAGCTTCGCCTTCCTCTCCCCCGTCTTCCTCGTCCTCTCCGAGTACAGCTACGAGGCAGCACTCGGCGGTTTCATCGTCGTCGGCATCGTCTTCTGCATTGTCAGCTTCATCGTGCATACGATCGGAACGAGCTGGATCGACGTCATCTTCCCGCCCGCCTCGATGGGCGCAATCGTCGCCGTCATTGGACTCGAGCTAATGCCGACGGCGGCGGGCATGGCAGGGCTGACGGGAGAAAATACCGACGCAACCGTCATCTTCGTCTCGATCGCAACCCTCGCCATCACAATCTTCGCCTCGATGGCGTTCCGCGGCTTCCTCTCCATCATTCCGATTCTCATCGGCGTTGTCGCGGGCTACATCATCGCCTTTGCCGTTGGCATCGTCGATCTCTCGCACGTTGAGAGCGCGCCGTGGCTCGCGATACCGACGATCTACACGCCGGAGTTCGACCTGCGTGCCATCCTCATCATCCTGCCCGCCTCCATTGTCGTCATCGTGGAGCACATCGGCCACCTCATTGTCACGGGCAATATTGTCGGACGCAACCTCGCAAAGGATCCGGGGCTTGATCGCTCCCTCCTCGGAAACGGCGTCTCGACCATCTTCTCGGGCTTCTTCGGCTCGACACCGAACACGACCTACGGCGAGAACATCGGCGTGCTCGCCATCACAAAGGTTTACTCCACGTGGGTCATCGGCGGCGCAGCGATCTTTGCAATCCTGCTCTCCTGTCTCGGCAAGCTCGCCGCGCTCATCCAGAGCATCCCGACGCCCGTCATGGGCGGCGTCTCCATGCTGCTCTTCGGCGTCATCGCCGCCTCGGGCATCCGTATCCTTGTCGAGGCGAAGGTGGACTACAACAATCCGATGAATCTCCTCCTCACCTCGATCGTCATGGGTGTCGGTGTCTCGACGGCAAGCCTCACCATCGGCACGGTCACACTGCGCGGTATGTCGCTCGCGACTGTCATTGCCATCATCCTCTCCGTCTCTTTCCGCATCATCCTCGCCCTGCGCCGTCAGGAGCAGAAACAGAGCGAGTGATGGAAATCACAGTCGACCTGCACGCGGATGAAACATGCCCCGCAAAGGCGTACCTGATGCGCACGCGCGGCATTTCCTCGGGGCTCTGGAAACGGATCAAACACAGCGGAACATTCGCCGTGAACGGCGTCCCCGCGATTGCTGCGCGCACGATGCTGCGTGCGGGTGATATTGTCTCCTACGAACTGCCCATCGTCTCCTCCATCACACCGGAGCAGCTACCGCTCTCCATTGTCTATGAGGACAACGATCTCCTCGTCATCGACAAGCCTGCGGGGCAACTCGTCCATCCGACGACAAAGGAGGCACACGGCACCGTTGCAAACGCCGTGCTGGGACTCTATACCGCGCGTGGTATCTCTCTCGACTTTCACCCCTGCCACCGCCTCGACCGCAACACCTCAGGGCTGCTCCTCATCGCCAAGCGTCCCGAGGTGCAGCATCAGATTGCGCGTACACATACACTTGAGCGAACGTATCTGGCGCTGATCGAGGGAGCGATTACACCTACGTCAGGCACGATCGATGCGCCGATTGCACGCGCCCTGCCGAGCATCATCTTGCGCCATGTCGCGCCCGATGGAAAGCCCGCGCGCACACATTATGAAATGGTGTGGACGAACGGAGAACATACCCTTTTGCGACTGCGCCTCGAAACGGGACGTACCCACCAGATCCGTGTCCACCTCGCCCACCTCGGGTATCCGCTGCTCGGCGATGATCTCTACGGCGGCAATACGGAACGAATCACCCGTCACGCCCTACACTCGACACAGCTCACACTCAGCCAGCCGTGCACACATGAAGGTCTGACCATCACAGCCCCCTTACCAGAAGATATGACGGAGATTGTTCACCACATTTCTATATCATAAGAAGTCTTTGCTGCCTAATTATCCATATACATTTTTCGTCAACATTTTGGGATAAGAGTAACTCATACTCCATAATGCAAAAGACGACTGCGCAGGCAGTCGTCTTTTGCATTATGTTTATTACAGTGTCCCGAAGATGCGATCGCCTGCGTCGCCGAGACCCGGCACGATGTAGCCGTGATCGTTGAGGCGTTCATCGACGGCTGCGACATAGATCGGCACGTCGGGATGATCGGCAGCCACGCGACGAATGCCCTCGGGCGCGGAGACGAGGCACATGAGGATGATGCTGCGTGCGCCCTTTTCCTTGAGCATGGTGAGTGCCGCCGACGCACTGCCGCCCGTAGCGAGCATGGGGTCGGGGACGATGAGCGTACGATCCTCGACACCGCTCGGCAGCTTTGCGTAGTACTCGACAGGCGCAAGTGTCTCGGGGTCGCGGTAGAGTCCGATATGCCCCACGCGCGCGGCAGGTACGAGGGTCAATATGCCGTCGAGCATGCCGAGCCCTGCGCGCAGGATGGGCACGATGCCGAGCTTCTTGCCCTCGAGCATCTTCGCATGACAGCGTGCGACGGGCGTCTCGATCTCCACATCGCGCAGCGGGAAATCGCGCGTGATCTCATATGCCATGAGCATGGCAATCTCCGAGAGCAGCTCGCGGAACTCCTTCGTCCCCGTCTCCTTCATACGCATGATGGTCAGCTTGTGCTGGATGAGCGGATGATCGACGAGATGGAGACTCGGAATATCGGACGGATGGAATGTATCAGCCATGGGAGAGGCTTCCTTTCTTTCAGAGATATGTTATTCGTACAGGGGGTATTTCGCACAGAGTGCGGCGACGCGGCTACGCGCCTCTTCCTTACGCGCTTCATCGGTCGGCGCGTCGAGGACGTATGCGATAATGCGCGCCACCTCGCGCATATCCTCTTCCTTGAAGCCGCGCGACGTGAGCGCAGGTGAGCCAAGGCGAATGCCGCTCGTGACGAACGGGCTGCGCGGCTCGAACGGAATCGTATTGCGGTTCGCCGTGATACTGACCTCGTCGAGGAGGTTCTGCGCCTCCTTGCCCGTGATCTCCTTGTTCGTGAGATCGACGAGCATGACGTGTGTGTCCGTCCCGCCCGATACGATGCGGTAGCCGCACTTCGTCAGTTCATCCGCGAGTGCTGCCGCATTTTTCACGACCTGCGCGCCGTACTCCTTGAACGAGGGCTGGAGAGCCTCGCCGAGCGCAACTGCCTTTGCCGCAATGACGTGCATGAGAGGACCGCCCTGAATGCCGGGGAAGACCGCCTTGTTGATCTTCGCGCCAAGTTCCTCATCGCGCCCGAGGATAAGTCCCCCACGCGGCCCGCGCAGGGTCTTGTGGGTGGTCGTGGTCACAACATCGGCATAGGGCACGGGACTGGGGTGCTGCCCTGCGGCGACAAGCCCCGCAATATGCGCCATATCCACCATGAAGAACGCGCCGACCGCCTTTGCAATCGCCCCGATGCGCTCGAAGTCAATCGTGCGTGCATATGCCGAAGCACCCGCGATAATCATTTTGGGATTGTGCTCCTTCGCAAGCGCCTCAAGCGCATCGTAGTCAATGCGCTCCGTCTCGCGATCCACACCGTAAGGAATGACCTTGTAATATGTCCCAGAGATGTTGACGGGGCTGCCGTGTGTCAGATGCCCGCCGTCCGTCAGATTCATGCCGAGGATCGTGTCGCCCGGCTGCAACAGTGCAAAGAAGACCGCCATATTCGCCTGCGCGCCCGAATGAGGCTGCACATTCGCCCATGTCGCTCCGAAGAGCTCCTTTGCGCGGTCAATCGCAAGCTGCTCCGCCACATCGACGTATTCACAACCACCGTAGTAGCGCTTTCCCGGGTAGCCCTCTGCGTACTTGTTCGTGAGGACACTGCCCTGCGCCTCCATAACCGCGCGGCTGACGATGTTTTCCGAGGCGATGAGCTCCAGCTTCGTACGCTGGCGGTTCAGTTCATCCTCAATCGCCGCAAACGTCTGTGGGTCGACCTTTTCCAACGAATCCATCATGCTCATAGAAACTCTCCTTAACCGTTTTTCTGATCTTCCAGCGCCATAATTTTTTCGACACGGCGCGCATGACGCCCACCCTCGAACTCCGTGCGAATCCACGCGCGCACAATCTCGCCCGCAGGGCCGAAGCCCGTCACGCGGCCACCAAGGGCAAGCACATTCGCATCGTTGTGCTTCCGCGACATAATTGCCGTATAGACATCAGCGCAGAGTGCCGCGCGGATACCCTTGATCTTGTTCGCTGCAATCGAGATGCCAAGCCCTGTGCCGCAGAGCACGATCCCGCGATCCGCCTTTCCCGAGATGACATCGGCGCAGACCTTCTCCGCGATGTCAGGGTAATCGACGGCCTCCTTTCCAAAGGTTCCAACATCCTTTACATGCACATCGCTGAATTCATGGAGCACCATCTTGACCTCTTCTTTGAGATCCACGGCACCGTGGTCGCTGCCAATCGTAATATTCATGAGAATGCCCTCCTCCTCATACTTTACAATATTCTCTTTCATTTTAGCATAGATCACTGAAAAAAAATAGGGCACGGGTTGGGACATTACTGTCGAAAATGAGGGCTCAGGGCAAGCGAGAAAAAGAACATCAGCGCCGCCGCCGCCACGATCGCCGCACCCGCCGCAATACCGAAATAGTATGCCGCAAAGAGCCCAGCGAGACCCGCGCCGAGCGCAATGAGAACTGACAACAGATGATATGACTTGACGCTTCCCGCGAGATTCCGCGAGGCTGCCCCCGGCAGGACAAGCAGTGCGTTGATGATGAGGATGCCGACCCACTGGATGCTCACAGCTACAACGACGGCGAGCAGCGCGGCGAACAGAGCCTCCACGGCAAATATTGAGACACCGCGGCTGCGCGCAAGTGAGGCGTTCACGGATAGCAGAAGCAATCGGTTGAAGAGCAGCATCCAGCCAACGAAGACGACGGCATCGACGGCGAGCAGACCCGCGAGATCAGCAGGGGTAATGCTCAGAATGTCTCCAATGAGGAGCGGAGAAAATTTCGAAAAGCCTCCGCCGTGACTCATAATCATGAGACCGACGGCAATCGCCGTTGAGGAGAACACGCCGATGACCGTATCCGCCGATGCCGCTGTGCGGTGCTTGATGTAGGTGATGAGAAGTGCAAACGCAATCGAAAAGAGGATGAGCGATGTGAGCGGTGCAAATATGCCGACGAGCACACCGATGGCAATGCCCGTAAACGCGCCATGCCCGAGGGAGTCCGAGAAGAACGCCATACGGCTCGAGACCACCATCGTCGAGAGCAGTCCGAAGAGCGGTGTCATGAGGAGGATTGCAAGGAGCGCGTTCTTCATGAAGGTGTACTCCATCCATGCCAGTGGCAGGAGTGCATCCATTGCCCCGTAGATCAGTTCCATGCCGCAGCCTCCTCTCCCCCATGCTCCTCGGCGCGCCTGTGCAGATGACGGAGATCGGGTAGGATGCCAAAGAGACGCTCCATCGCAGGGCTTGCAAAGACCGTATCCGGCGCTCCTGCCGCTGCAATCCCGTGATCCATGAGCACAACCTTGTCGGCATGGCGCGCGACCATGCCGAGGTCATGCGAGATAAGAAGGATCGCAAGGTCTTCCTGCGCGCGCAGCTGCCCCACAATGTCATAGAAGAGTGAGAGTCCGCTCTGATCGACGCCCGAGACTGGCTCGTCGAGGAGCAGAAGGTTCGGCAGGGGGTCGAGGGCGAGTGCAAGCAGGACGCGCTGCAGCTCTCCGCCTGAAAGTGCGCCGAGGCGGCGATCGATCAGATGCTCCGCGCGCACGCGTGCAAGTTTTTCAGTGACGCGCACGCGATAGCACCGTGCAGGAAAGAGCCAGACGGGGCGCATGGTCACACACGCCATAAAGAGATCCAGCACCGTTGTCGGCGCCGTCAGATCGAGGCGCAGATACTGCGGTACATAGCCGATCACGGGCTTTCCCGTGTGCCGATCCTCCGCGTCGACGAAACGCAGACTGCCCGTATGCGCAACCTCACCGAGGATTGCGCGCAGGAGCGTGCTCTTGCCCGCACCGTTCGGGCCTATAATTGCGGTCAGCTCGCCGCAGTGAAAATGGAGATTAACATGCGAAAAGACTTCGAACGTCCCAAAGGAGACGCCGAAGTCCTCGACCTTGGTGCAACAGAAATGCGCGCAACCTTCGCGCGCTCCCCTGTGATGAAAGATATGTCTGAGCATGATGATCCTTTTCCTAATCCGTCAGCCGGCGGAATTTCCACGTCCCCGCCGCGATCCCCAGAGCCGCATAGCCTACGACCACCGCAAGCGAGAGCACGGAGAACTCCCCCGCCGATCCGAGGCTGCGCAGGAGGTGACTCGTATGCGTCAGCGGCAGCACTTCCACAATCCAACGCACGACACCCGGCAGCGCCGCCGTCGAGAAGAACGTCCCGCAAAGGAAGGACATCGGGAGCAGGACGTAGAGGTTGACCTGGCTCATCTCCTCATAGGTGGAGATATACATCGCCGCGAGAAAGCCGATCTCCGCGAAGATCATACAGTTCAGTGCAAGCACGAGGAGAAAGAGCGGCGTGATTGTGAACTGCGCGCCGAAGAGATAGCTGAGCACAACGATGATTGCAGACGAAATCAGTCCACGCACGACAGCGCCCGCGACCTTGCCAATGACGAACGCATCGGGACGAATCGGCGCGATGAGGTACTCCTCGAGACTCTTGTGATAGACGCGCTCCGCATGCACAGAGATGATGCTGTTAAAGCTGATGTTCATGGAGTTCATCGCGAGAAGCCCCGGCACGAGAAAGTCCAGATACGAGCCCGTGCCCACGTCGATGCTGCGTCCGAGCCCCCAGCCAAACGCGATAAGGAACATCAGAGGCGAGACCATGCGGCTCAGAATGTACTTCGTCAGACGGCGGCGCAGAACAACCCAGTCGCGCCAGAACACCGTCCAGATATCCCGCAGCATCAGAGCCCCTCCTTTCGTCCCGTCATCTCGATGAAGACATCCTCGAGATTCGTCGGGCGCAGGAGAACGCGCTGCATCTGCTCCTCAAGCATACGCGCATGGGCACGTGCCTCCTCGCGCGTGTGGAAGAAGCGATAGGAGCGGCCGCTCTCCTCATCCCACTCCACCGCATACGCGCCCAGATTCTCACAGAATGTGCGCGGCGTCTGCACATCGACGAGCCCGCCCTTGTTGATGATCGACACGCGGTCACAGAGCGCCTCCGCCTCCTCGATGTAATGGGTCGTCAAGAGAACCGTCACACCGCTCTTTGCGACCGCGCGCACGAGATCCCAGATATGCCGCCGGATCTGCGGGTCGAGTGCAACCGTCGGCTCATCAAGAAAGAGCACCTGCGGTCGGTGGATCAGTGCACGCGCAATGAGGAGGCGCCGCTTCATGCCGCCCGAGAGGCGACGTACGTTGTCATTGCGCACCTCCGAGAGCTCCATCTCACGGAGGAGTTCCTCAATGCGCTGCGTCCGCTCCACGCCGCCCATATGGTGCAGACGCGCGTGCAGCTCCATATTGTCCCAGACCGTGAGCTCCTGATCGAAATTCACATGCTGCGGCACAACGCCGATCATCTCTTTGACAGCACGCGGGTCGCGGCAAATATCCTGCCCGCCGATGCGAACCACACCGCTCGTCGCCTGCGTCTGCATCGTGAGCATGCGGATGATCGTCGTCTTGCCCGCTCCATTGGGTCCTAGGAGGCCGAATACCTCTCCGCGCCGCACGGCGAGTGTCACCCCCGCAACCGCTGTCTTCCAGCTCTTTTTCTGCTCCGCATTCGTATGCGGAAACTTCTTGACGAGATTCTCCATCTCGATCATCATGGATTCCATTGATCTCAATCCGCCCGAAACTGAATCCCTGCCATGAGGCGCGCCTTCTCCATCACTGCCATCACCGTCCGCGAGATCTGAAGACCCTCCTCCACGCTCATATAATCCTTGCGTGCAAAGATATCCCGCATCGCCTCGAACTCGTGCACCATGCGATGCTCATGACGGTTCAGTTCGTAGGTCTCCGGTTCCCTGCCACGCAGGCCGACGGTAAAGGAAGAGAGTGCGTTCACCTCACCGTCCGCGCGAATCCAACCAGACTCGCCCTGAATCATAAAGAAGGAGGGGCTCGAGCTGTCCTTCGCCGCCGCCGCCGTTGCAACAAAGCCGTCATAACGCATCGTCATCACCCCTGAGGTATCAATGCCGTTAAAGCCCACATTCGCGGTGTAGGCAGCGGACTTCGGGCGTCCGAAGAGCGAGACAATGAGCTCGAGATTGTAGACATTCAGATCGTAGAGCGCACCACCCGAGAGCGAGGGATCGAATGCGGGCGCAACATCGCGTGCAAGATAGCGATCATAGCGACTCGAATACTTCGAGTAATTCGCCTGCACGAGGCGAATGAGTCCGAGCTGCGGCAATGTCTCCAGTATGCCCACATAGTTCGGAAGGAAGAGCGGTGTCACGGCCTCGAACAGATAGCAATGCGCCGCACGCGCGCGGGCAATCAGCTCCTCCGCCTCCGCGAGGGTCGATGTAAAGGGCTTTTCGAGAATGACGTGCCAGCCCGCCGCAATCGCCTGCCGCGCGTAGTCAAAATGCGCACTGTTGACGATGCCGATATAGACGAAGTCCGCCTCATGCGCCGCGAGCATTGCCCCGTAGTCCGTTGCCACCTGTGGCACACCGAACTCCTGCGCGAGTACCCGCGCCTTCTCCCGACTGTGCGGACGCGCGCAGATGGTGACAACCTCGATGCCCTCCAGCTGACGCAGGGCGATGAGCGCCTCCCGCGCGATCATCCCTGTCCCTACAACTGCGATCTTCATTGCTCTATTCTCCTTCACGTGCCGACATCATTGCCCCGTACTTTCATGCCCACCTATTATAGCAGGGTATTTCAGCAAAGAAAAGGGTCTGCCACAGAAGTAAAACTTCTATGGCAGACCCGCACCGCAAGTATTGCAGCTGTCTGTTTCTCTTAGCGCATCATTTTGATGTGATCCGCATCGGCATCCTTCTTGCCCTGCAGAGCATCCCATGCATCATTTGCACGCTCCACATAGACATCGCGGATCATCTTGTTCTCGCCAAGGCCATGCATGTAGGTATCGACCTTGTAGCCCTCTCCTTCGAGAATGCTCTTGTGCGAATCCGCATCTTTTCCTGCCATGTCATTGTGCGCATGATCGCCTGCAACCATCATGATCGGCATGAGCGTCACATTCTTGATCTTGTTTGCCTTAAGCTTCGGAATGACATCCTCGAGGCTCGGCCAGCCCTCAACCGTGTAGACATAGACATTCTTATATCCGAGCGCATCAAGCTTCGCCTGAATCACGGAATAGTACGCGTTCGAGACATGCGGCGTACCATGTGCCATCAGGAGCAGCGCCTCGCCCTTTGCCAGTTTCGGGAACTGGCTGGAAACCGCCTGGAGGAACTCCATCACGTCATCCGGCTGATCCTCCTGACCCTGCCAGTACATAAGGGAGGTGCCGCAGGTCATCGTCTTGAACTGCTCCTTGTACTCATGGAACACGGCCTTGACATAGGAGTACTCCATGCCCGGGATGACATCGAGGGAGACGAGTGCCACACGCGAGTAGCCGTCCGCCTTGAGCTGCATGAGCGCCTCCTCAGGCGTCGGATACTTCTTGCCCTCGTTCTTGGCAATGCGGTCGATGATGATATGAGAGGTAAACGCCGTCACGACCTTCACGCCCGGATGCGCCGCCTTGATCGCGTCCACCGTTGCCTCGATCGTCTTCTCACGCGTCTCCTTGAACGTCGTACCGAAGCTCATCACAACAATGGCGTCCTTGTTCGTGTAGTTCTGCATCTGCGGGTTCTCATACTTGAGCACGCCGATCTCCGATGCCTCCATGAGCGCGGGGGTCGCCGTCTTGACCTCGGGGTTCAGCTCATACGAGGCCTCTGCCGGGCTGTACGAAAAGCCGAGGACTGCCGAGCACGCGAGAGACGCAACCAGCATTTTCTTCCAATTCTTCATCCGAATTCCTCCCATAAAATATAAATAATAAAGGCTTTCCTGCCGCAACAAGAAAGCCCCGTGAATCAAATTCACGAATCCCCTTCCTGTCGCTCGCAGGTCTGTGCCCATGGCACGCGGTGGATTGTCAAACAGGCAGTTCTCCTGGCTCGGTTCATCGCTCCCCTGCGCCTTCCCAAGAGGAATCTCCTCTCAGTGACACCCTTGCAGGTTCGCTCCCCTCACAGTGGCGGGACCGCGCCGGCTCATCCGGCTTCTCTATTAAGCATGCACAACTGCGCTGCACCTGTCTCCCAAAGATTAAATTATAACAACATAGATAGCATACATCGTTATACGCAAATTGTCAATCACTCGCACGCTTATTTTGTCGTATCTTCTTCCACATATGACCGCCATTCCCCCGATGTATCGGCGTCACCACGCTCCGCCGTCTCTGCAACAAAGGCAGAAACCGCATCGTAGTTCGCACGGACACCCTTTCTCGTGTTTTTATAGGTCACGGCATTCGATTTCTTCACACCGATGGCATCCGCCTCCTCGACCGCATCAATGTTCGCACCAAGGTAGATGAAATCCCAGCCCGCTTTCTCCTGCTTGTCCGAGATCATCTGCTTGACCTTCGTCTTCGAGAATTCTGCGCTCGCGTTCTCGAGCCCGTCCGTGATAATGACGAAGACGACCTTCGTGCCCCTGCTCTTGACCGACGGTTCGCGCTCCACCTTCAGGATCGTATTGCCCACGGCATCGAGTAGCGCCGTAGTACCCCCCACCTCATACTCCTTGTCCGTCAGCGGGCGCACGAGACGAATATTCTTGTGCGTATAAAGGACATCCGTCGTATCGTTAAAGAGCACAGCAGTCACGTCTACAGGAGTCGAAAGAGCCTTCTGCTTCTCGATCATGGAGTTGAATCCGCCGATCGTATCGGACTCGAGTCCCTGCATAGAGCCGCTCTTATCGAGAACCAGTACGAGCTCGATGCGCTCCGGCTTCTCTGCCCGCCTCACGTCATCCGAACGCACCGCAGCAGACGCCGTTGCTGCACATGTCACGCACAGCAAACAGGCAATGACGGCACATTGAATCTTCTTCCACATAAGATAACCTCCTTTTTCAATCAGAAGAAATAGATCTTGCTCAAATTATATCAGGTTCAAAATATTTTGCGGTTAATTCCTCATAAAAAAAGAGGGGTGCCCCCCTCTATTCCTCCGGCATGCGCACGCCGCGGTTAATCGTCGTGAGCCCCCGGTAGACCGTCCCAATGTCGAGATCGTCGCCGCGCGACTCCATATATTTTTCCAGCTTGCGCTTCACGCGTTGGAGCGCATTGTCGATGGATTTCACCTGACGGTGCAGGTCGACGGCAATCTCCTGATAGGACTTGCCGTCCAGATAGCTCATGAGCACGCGCCATTCGAGGTCGCTCAGGATCTCCTCCATCTTCTGCTCAATGTCGATGAACTCCTCGTGACTGATGACGAGCTCCTCGGGATCGCTGATCCGCGCACCTGAGAGTACATCGAGCAGCGTGCGGTCAGAGTCCTCGTCGTAGATTGGCTTGTTGAGCGAGACGTAGGAGTTCAGCGGAATGTGCTTCTGCCGTGTCGCCGTCTTGATTGCCGTGATGATCTGCCGCGTCACACAGAGCTCGGCAAACGCACGGAACGACGATAATTTATCCTCGCGATAGTCGCGGATTGCCTTGAAGAAGCCGATCATGCCCTCCTGTACGATATCCTCGCGATCCGCACCGATGAGGAAGTAGGAGCGCGCTTTGGAGCGCACGAAATTACGATATTTATTGATGAGATAATCGAGTGCCTCATCGCCCTCACAGGAACGAATATGTGCGAGCAGCTCCTCGTCGGTGCAGCCGTCGTAGACGCTGCTCTCCGCCCCCACCTCGTCCGATTCTTCTTCCTCCGCCTCAAGGTCACATGCCTCCAGCTCATCCGCTGAGGCCTGCTCCTCATCCAACATGGACTTTTGCTTATCGCCGTAAAAAATCATACGATTGCTCCGTCACTCTTGCTCCATCACATTCAGGAGGTTCTCTCTAGTCGCCGCCCTTGTATGAGCCCCTACAAATGTCCCGATTTCATTATACCTCTATTGCAAAACTTCCGTCAAGATACAAAAAAGAGCCGCAACGCTGCGGCTCTCAGCACGGGGATTGTCAAACGCGTTCCCGAATGACGACCTTTTCCACGCCGTCCGTGTCCTGCAAGAGCACGGACACGTCCTCGAGCGCGGCAGTCGGCACATTCTTGCCGACGTAGTCCGCGCGGATGGGCAGTTCCCTGTGCCCGCGATCGATGAGTACGGCAAGCTGTATCATGCGCGGGCGTCCGATGTCGAGAAGCGCGTTCATCGCAGCGCGGATTGTGCGTCCCGTGTAGAGCACATCGTCCACGAGCACGATGGTCTTGCTCGTGATGTCGTGCGGCATCTCCGTCGGATGCACGATGGGTTGGTAGGAGAGCTCGTTGAGATCGTCGCGGTAGAGCGTGATGTCGAGCACGCCGCACGGCAGCTCGCGCTGCTCGATGCGCGCAATCTCTGCGCCAATACGCGCAGCAATGGGGACACCACGCGTGCGGATGCCGACGAGTACGAGGTTCTCCGTGCCTTTGTTCTTCTCGACGATCTCATGTGCAATGCGCATGAGAGCGCGCCGAATGCCGTCATCGTCCATCAGGACAGCCTTTTCCCTAAATTCCGTCATGTGCGTACCTCCTTATCCGTCCGTGCGCAGCGTATGCAAAATCTCCTCCATATCTGCGGGAAGTGGTGCGGTAAACGCCATCTCCTCCCCCGAGCGTGGATGGACAAGGCGAAGTGTGAGCGAGTGAAGCGCCTGTCCCACGATAGCAAAGGGATTCTTCTTCGCCGTATACTTCGCATCACCCACGAGCGGATGCCCGATACTCGTCAGATGAACGCGAATCTGATGGGTGCGCCCCGTCTCGAGTCGGCAGGATATATAGGTATATGCACCGAAGCGCTCGAGCACCTCGAAATGCGTCGTTGCAGGCTTGCCGTTCTCGCGCACGATTGCCATCTTTTTGCGGTCGGTCGGGTGACGTCCAATGTCGCCCGTGATAATTCCCGCGCGCGGCACGATGTTTCCGTATACAATCGCACGGTATTCACGCCGCGCTTCCTTGTCGCGAATCTGACGCGCAAGGAAGTGATGTGCCATATCGTTCTTCGCCGCAACCATCACCCCCGAGGTATCCTTGTCGAGGCGGTGCACAATGCCGGGGCGCAGCGCACCGTTGATGCCCGAGAGATCCTTGCAGTGATAGAGGAGCGCATTGACAAGCGTGCCCCTCACGACGCCCGCAGCGGGATGCACGACCATGCCGCGCACCTTGTTGATGACGATCATGTCCTCGTCCTCATACAGCACGTCGAGCGGAATCTGCTCCGCGCGGATCTCGACCTCCTCGGCGGGCGGCACAGTGCAGGCAATCTCCTCGCCGCCGCGCAGCTTGTAGTTCCCTTTGCGCGCCACACCGTCCACCGTGACCTGGCCTGTCTCGATCAGGCGCTGTGCATAGCTGCGTGAGAGATCGGGCATATGCACAACAAGCGCACGATCCAGACGCTCACCTGCGTGTTTGGCAATGAATACAGTGCTCATGATCGGATTTCCTTTTTCTGCACAAAGAGCGCCCAGAGCACGGCTGCCGTCCCCAGGACGATGGCAATGTCCGCGATGTTGAACACGGGCCAGACGCGGAAGTCGAAGAAGTCCACAACGAGCCCGAGGCGGATGCGATCGATCAGATTGCTCACAGCCCCCGCCGCAAGTGCAACGCTGCCGTAGTGAATGAGACTGCCGCTGCGGCGCAGACGCTCATAGAACACAAGGAAGGCGACGGAGAAGACGATTGCTGTCGCGAGGAAGAGCCACTGCTGGTCGCGGAAGATCCCGAATGCCGCGCCCGGGTTGAGGACGAAGGTGATATGAAAAAACGGCGCCGCGACGGGAATGCTCTCCCCCGGCAGCATCGTCAGTTCCACGTAGTATTTGACCAACTGATCGATCAGCAGGATCAACAAAAAGGAAAATGCGGCTTTTACGCGTCCGCTCATCGCTCTCAAACGTCCTCCTCGCTCTTCCTATCGACCTCTTCCACAAGGCTCTTTGCCTTCTTTTCAGCCATCATATCGGGCATCTCCGCAATCGCATCCTCAATGAGTGCGAGCTCCGCCTGCACATTTCCCTTCATACGTCGCAGGAATTGATGCTTCTCGCGCACGAGGCGCTCGTACTCCGCCACGACGGCGCGCACCTTGTCGGCAGCCTCATCCAGCTGTGCCTTTGCCTGGAGCGTCGCTTCGCGGCGCAGATTCTGCGCCTCCTTTGCCGCGAGCTCGAGCGTATGGTCAGCATTTTGCTTCGCATTCGTCATCGTATCCTCGGCGGTCTTCTGCGCGACCACAAGCGTCTCGCGCACGCTCTGCTCGATGCGCCGAAAGTCCTCGACTTTCTCCCGCTCCCGCGCAAGCTCCGCGCGCAGGTGCTCATTCTCGTCCAGCGCAGAGGCATACGCCTCCATGACCTCGTTTAGGAAATCGTTGACCTCGTTCTCATCGAATCCGCGAAAGCTCTTGCTAAATTCCTTCGCGTGTATATCCATTGGTGTCAGCATCCTGCTCCCGCCTTTCCTCAAAAGAATCGATTCAATACGACGACCGTGCGCCCCTTCTTCGTCTGCCCGCGCACCTCGGTCACCTCGAGGCGCCCGCGTCCGCGCATAGAGAGCACATCGCCCTCCTTGATCGTCTTCGAGGCGCTGCCCGCACTCTGCCAGTTGAGTTTCACCTTGTCCGCCGCGATGTCGTCCGCTGCGCGGCTGCGCGAGATGCCAAATCCCGCAGCGACAATGGAATCAAGGCGCAGAGAGGCGACCGTCGCACGGATCTCCTTCGTCCGCTCCTCGCGCGGCGCGATTTCTTCCAAATTTGAAAGTGCAGCCTTGGCACCAACCGCGCCGATCATCGTCAGATTGTTCACGATGAAGTCTGCGATCTTTGTGTCGCAGATAATCTTCGCCGTGTCCGGCGCGGGCAGGATATCACCGATCAGCTCGCGCTCGATGCCAAGCCCCATAAGAGCGCCGAGTACATCGCGGTGCGTGAGCCGTGCGAACTGCCCGTTCCACACTGACTCCACACAGGAGATCGCAAAGCCGTCCGGCGTCCCACGAAAATCCCGATGGCGCAGCATTGCACGCTGGCGTTCCGCACCTGCATAGCCGCCGTCAAGGTCAAGCTGAATCCCGTCATAGCTCGCGCATATCGTCTCCGCAATCTCCTGCCCGTACGGGTCGAGAAAGGGACTGATGCGGAATTTCTCCGTCTTCATAACCGCCTCGGCGAGATCGAGCAGACGGATCGCTATCTCCTCGCCCTCTGTCCCCCGATAAAAGCGGAGAATCCGCTCCTTCTGTTCCGCTGCCATTATTTTCTCCCCAACTCTTTGGATCGCTCCGCTGCCGCAAGCACTGCCTCAATCAGCGCCGAGCGCACGCCTGCGCGCTCCATGACGCGCAGCCCCGCAGCCGTCGTGCCCGCAGGACTCGTGACCGCCGCACGCAGATCGGCGGGTGAACTCCTTGCCGACAGCACCATCTCAGCCGCACCAAGCAGTGTCTGCGCTGTGAGCATTGCCGCCGTCTCACGCCTGAGGCCTGCCGCCACACCGCCCTCAATCAGCGCCTCCATCATGAGGAACGCATATGCCGGCCCGCTGCCCGAGAGTCCCGTCACTGCATCGAGATCGCCCTCATGCACTGCAACTGTCCGTCCCGCAGCGCCGAGTATCATCTCTGCCGCCGCCAACTCTGCCGCCCCTGCATGCGTTCCGCACGCATAGGCGGACATGCCCGCCCCCACAGCGAGCGGCGTATTCGGCATCGCACGCACAACGGGATGCGCGGGATATGCCGCCTCGATCTCTGCAATCGTCAGACCCGCAACAATGGAGAGGACAAGAGCCCCCTCCTTCAACAGATGCGCCGTTTCCTGCATCGCAGCAGCTGCCGCTGCTGGCTTTACAGCGAGAATGAACACGTCAATACGGGGCAGAAAGGATTCTGCCCCTACCTGTGCGTGTATGCCATAGCGCTGCGTAAGCACGTCACAGCGCACAGCCTTGTGTTCCGATACGCTGATATGGGATGCGGGAACACTGCCGCGCGTCGTCAAGCCTGCAATCAGAGCCTCTGCCATCGCGCCGCCGCCGATGATGCCAATCTGAATATCGTCACGCATCATCTGCTACCTGTTTGGAAACGACATATCGTCGCCGAGACGATGCTCCTCCTCGGAGTAGCTGACATTGACATTATGCGGTGCGCAGAGGATAACATTGTTGCTGATCTTCTTGATGTCGCCGTTGAGCGCATACGTCGTGCCGCTGATGAAGTCGATAATGCGGTTTGCCACACTCTTCTCCGTCTTTTCAAAATTGAGCACAACGGGCTTCTTCTTTTGCAGATTGACCGCGACCTGCTGTGCATCATCGAAGGTCTGCGGCTCAATGACAACGACATTCATGCGGTATGCCGCGACCACATTGTCGATCGGGGTGCCGCCACCCGTGCTCGAAGGCGCAGAAAAGTCCGGAAATGCAGAGAGGTTTGCCCCCGTCTCCACACGTCGGTTCGTACGTGCGCCGATTTCGGTCACAGGCGCGGACTTCTTCTCCTTCTCCGCTTCCTGCTGCTCGTTTTCCTCCGCCTCATCCTCCGGCGTAATGCCGATGAATTTCGTGGATATTTTCTTAAAGATACTCACTGATCCCTCACACTCCTAGTGCATATTGACGTGCACCAAATATCGCCGTGCCAACACGCACGAGATTTGCTCCCTCTTCCACTGCGATTTCGTAATCGTGGGTCATACCCATCGACAGGTAGCGAATATCCGCCGTGCGCGGCTCACACTCCTTCACCTGCCGAAACAGCTCGTACATCGCGCGAAAGAGTGGGCGACACTCCTCCACATCGTCATAATTCGGCGCAATGCACATAAATCCCTGCAAGCGAATGGCGCGCAGCACCTCAATTTCCGCAAGTACATCATCTAGTTCCTCACGGTATACACCGGATTTGCTCTCTTCACGCGCCAAATTGACCTGCACGAGGATGTTCTGCACCTTGCCGAATTTCTCTGCCGCCTTGTCGATCTCCTGCGCAAGGCGGACGGAATCCACCGAATGAATCAGATCGAACTGCCGTACAGCATGTTTCACCTTATTCCGCTGCAAATGTCCGATGAGATGCCATTTGACCTCACGCTCCAAGGTCTGTGCCTTGTCCAGCGCCTCCTGCACGCGATTCTCACCGATGTTCATGATACCGGCGTCGATCGCGGCCTGCATTGCCTCTACGGGATGATTCTTCGTCACGGCAATCAGCTCCACGGGCGCATCTTTCGGGACGGACGTACGCCGTGCGCGTGCGGTTTCGATCGCCGCATGCACCTCCTGAATCCGTGTGCCTATCATCATATCGTCATTCATCTCAGTTCCATCACCGCCGCCAGTCGCCCCGTCCTGCCGCCTGCGGCACGATAGGAATAGAAGAATGCGCGGTCACATGAGGTGCACGTGTCCGCACTATCGATATTGCCCGCAGCAACGCCCGCCTCTACAAGCTGCAGACGATTCGCCGACCAGAGATCGAGATGGATTGCGCCATCCCTCTCCTCTATAATCTCATCCGCATAGGATGGGAATGCCGTGCGAAAGCGCTCCGCAACCTCCGCGCCGACCGTATAGCATCCCGCTCCAATGGAAGGACCAATTCCCGCAATCACATCAGAGGGCTCCGTGCCGAACTCCTCGCCCATGCGTGCGACGGTCTGTGCCGCAATCCGCTGCACGGTGCCCTTCCAGCCCGCATGGACAACGCCTACTGCATTGTGGACGGGGTCGTAGAGGAGAACGGGCACGCAGTCCGCATAGCAGAGCATGAGCGCAACGCCGCTGTCGTTCGTGATGACGGCATCTGCATCCGCAAGCGCGTCCGCATAGTCCCGCGCGCCGCGCCCCGCATCCCGCCGAAAGGCGCGCACAATCTCCGTGCCGTGCACCTGACGGATCGTACAAATGCGCTCGGCGTCTAGACCGAGTGCCGCAAAGTACCGCCGTCGGTTCTCCCAAACGTGCGCGGGATCATCGCCGACGTGCAGCGCCATGTTGAGCGCGTCAAACGGCGCTACGCTCACGCCGCCCTGCCGCGCTGAGAAGCCATGTACGAGCCTGTCCTCGGGAAAAATATCGAGCCGCCCACTCCAAATATTGTCCCGTATATGCCGCAGTACAAAACTCATGCGTTCGTCCTTTCTTTGTTCGCTCTGCAGACGCCGCAACGCGTGCAGCCGTCAAAGCAGCCAAGCGTCGCCTTGAGCGACTCTGCCCGCTCGTATTCCTGCCGCAGATAGTGCTTCGTAAACCCCATATCGAGATGCTCCCACGGGAGTATCTCATCCTCCGCCCATTCGCGCGTGAGATAGTCGTCGGGAGAGAGACCCGCGTCCCGCATCTCGGGCACGAGATCCTTTGCCCCGCGGCCCGCTGCGGCGCGCATAAGTGGCAGGGAGAGACGGCGGTCGCCGCGCGCGAGAATCGCCTGTACGAGTGCCTCCTTCGGCGACTCGAAATTGACGACAATCTTCTTCGTGCGGCGCAGCGCCTGTGTGAGAGTCTTCATCACGGCGTCGAGGCGCTTCTTGGATGCCATCGGCATCCACTGGAACGGCGTGAAGGGCTTCGGCACAAACGGATTCACGCTGAGCGTGAGTGTCCCGCGGCTTCCCCTCTCGTCCATATAGCGGCGCAGCCGCTCGGCAAGGTCGATGATCGCCGCGATGTCCGCATCCTCCTCGAACGGCAGCCCCACCATGATGTAGAGCTTGAAGTTCGGAATATGCGCCGCCGCACCGAGATCAATCGCCGTAAAGAGATGATGTTCCTCAATGCCCTTGTTGATGACAGCGCGCATCCGCGCGCTCCCCGCCTCGGGCGCAAGCGTCAGCGTCTGCAGACCGCTTGCGGCAAGTGCCTCGACGAGCTCCTTCGTCACCGAATCCGCACGGAAGGAAGCGACGGACATGGAGAGCCCCTCGCCGAGGATGGATCGGCAGAGTTCGTCAATCTCGGGATAGTCCGAGATCGCCGCCCCCATCAGCCCGATCTTCTTCCCGTAGGGCAGCGCCGCACGCACCTCTTCCTCGATGACGGCGAGGGAGCGGTTGCGCGGGCGGCGGAAACAGTAGCCCGCCATGCAGAAGCGGCAGTGCCGTCCGCAGCCGCGCGCCGTCTCAATGAGATAGAGGTTGAACTCCGTATCCTCTGTCACCACAACCGTATGCGCAGGATGCGCGTCGAGATCCTCGACCCACTGCCGCGCAATTGTCTGCGGAATCTCCCCCTCGGACGAGAGCGCGGCAATCCGTCCCGCCGCATCGTAATCCACGCGGTAGAGCGCGGGCACATAGACCCCGGGGACGCGTGCAAGGCGACGCAGGAGTGCGGCGCGATCCGTGCCCTGACGAACACCCTCGTGATAGGCATCCATCAGGGCAGGCATAACTGCCTCCCCCTCTCCGATCACAAAGGCGTCCACAATCTCCGCCAGTGGCTCGGGGTTGAACGTCGCACACGGCCCGCCCGCAATGATGAGTGGATCACGCGCCGTACGCTCGGAGGCGCGCAGACGCACATGGCTGAGCGCAAGCATTTTAACAACGTGAAAATAGTCCATTTCAAACGAAATGGCAAAGCCGATGACAGCGAAGTCCGCAAGAGGCGTCTGCGTCTCCACGCTCATCATCGGCGTCTGCGTGCGCTCATAGCGCGGGAGTTCCGTGCGGTCGGGCAGGAATACGCGCTCACACGCCGTATCTCCGCGCCGATTGAGGAGATCATAGATAATGTGAATCCCGAGGTTCGACATCCCGACGAAGTAGGTGTTCGGATAGACGAGCGCAAAGCGCGTGCGTCCTCCCGCAGGATAGCGATAGCTGCCGCGCTCCCGTGCAAAGCGCTCCTGCAAACTGCTCTTCAGCCGATGATCCAAGTTCTACCTCTTTCGTTCTAATTACTCCTTCCCGCGTCGCGCGCGCAGTGTTTCGAGCTCCTCGATAAAATTCGTGATGTCGTCGAACTTCCGATAGACGGAGGCAAATCGGATGTAGGCGACCTCGTCAAAATCCTTCAGCCGCTCCATCACGATCTCCCCGATCTTCTCCGAGGGCACCTCCGGCTCCGTGCGGTTTCGAATGTCGCGCTCGATCTCCGCGACGAAGTTCGTGATCTGCTCCATCGATATATCGCGTTTGTCACAGGAACGGATGATTCCCGTGAGGAGCTTATCGCGGTTGAACGGCTCGCGCCGATTGTCGCGCTTCACCACCATGAGCGGCAGCTTCTCCACCACCTCATAGGTAGTAAAGCGCCGTCCACACTCGCCGCACTCGCGGCGGCGGCGAATTGTCGCCCCGTCGTCAGCGGCTCTCGAGTCGATTACCCGACTGTCCGGCTTCTTGCAAAAAGGACATTTCATCGTGCTCATCCTTCCTCATGCGCCGTAGTTCACTGCGTCTTCACCGCATCCTTTGTGCTCTTGGCATCCTTCTTGTCCGAGGTGCTGCTCTTTTCTGCACGTGCAGGTGCGGGCAGCAGCGTATCCTTCAGATCCTTCGTCGTCTTCGTGAAGCGGCGTTCCACGACTTCGCCGTTCTCACCAAATTTTCCGAGCTTCTTGCCGTTGAACGTCACGTCGAGCGCGCTCGCATTGCCCGCGCGGACAACAACGCTCTCCCTGCCCTGCCAGCTCTCGGTCTTGCCGCTCTCGATGATCCCCTCAAAGACTTCCTTGCCGTCGACGCTGACCTCTGTCCAGCAGCGCTCCGAAAGGGTTACGCTCACGCGCACCCCATCCGCATTCGCCGCTGTACGCGCCACATCGGACGCATCCGCCTCTGCTGCTGCAGATGCTGTAGCCGGCTGCTCCGTCTTCACCGACGGCGCTTGAGGCGTCTCCTGCGCAGACGAGTTGATCGCAGAGATCACAGCCGCACCGCCGCCCACGAGAGCGACAAGTACAATGATACCCACGGCAAGTTTGCCGAAGATCCCCGCATAGGAGGAACTCGAGCTGCCGATCGAAATCTGCGAGAGGGATTCATCGCCCACATTGCTCAGCGAAATGCGCCGCGGCGGTGCCTCCGTCAGCGGCGGCGCGGGTGCACTCGTGCTCCCGTTCTCCTCTGCAAACTGCTGCACGAGAGGTTCCGCATCCAGATTTAGGAATTTTGCATAATTCCGCACAAAGCCCTTTGCATAGACCAGCCCCGGCAACTCGGCGATGTTGCCCCGTTCGATGTGCTCGATATAAAGCCCGCGAATACTCGTCCCCTTCTCGATATCGGCAATCGTCAGCCCTTGCTTCTCGCGCTCGCGCCGCAAGATGTCCCCTACCATGAGACTCCCTCCCAAACGTGTGTCACTTTCGGAATATATCGTTCTAATTATACATGAAGTTTTGAGCAAAGACAAATATTTTCCATTCTGCTGTAAAGCCTTCAAAAGTGCAGAGAGCAGAATATCTCACTGATTGCATCCCACGCGGTTTTGATTGCGCTCCATGAGATCTGCAAGTGAAATATTGTTCAGCACAGCGTTGATGCTGTCGCGAACCTCCTTCCAGATCTGGCGCGTCACACACTGTCCCACGCGCACGCAGCTCTGATCACCCGCCTCCGCATCCGTCAGCAGACAGTCCACGAGAGCAATCGGCCCCTCCACCGCCGTAATGATGCGCCCAATGGTGATCTCCTCGGGCGGAAGCGCGAGTGTGTAACCGCCCTGCGCCCCGCGCACGCTCTCCACAAGACCCGCACGGCGCAGCGGCACCATCAGCTGCTCGAGATAGGTCTCCGAGATCAGCTGCGTCTGCGCAATCGTTTTGAGCGGAACAACCCCCTCCCCGTAGTGGAGGGCAAGTTCATAGAGCGCAGTCACACTGTAGCGCCCCTTCGTCGAAAGTTTCATAAGAGATTTCCATCCCGATCATATTTATTGTAATGCAACGTCATTATAAATGAGTTTCGTTTTCCTGTCAAAAATTGTGTCGTGAATGAAAGTTATTTAACAAATTCGCGGGACATTATGTCAGGAACCCGTCGATCCGAATCCCCCTGCGCGCACAGCTCCGCTGCCCGCCGTATCGCCATCCACCGTGAGATAATGCGTGAAGATCCCCTGCGCGATGCGCTCCCCCGCCGCAATGCGGACAGGTTCTTTCCCGTAGTTGTAGAGAGGGATGTAGATATGTCCCTCGTTCTCCGCATTCCCGTAGTAGTCCGCATCAATCACACCAACGCTGTTCATCAGCATGAGATGCTTCTTGAGCGCCGCACTCGAGCGAATGTAGATGAGCAGCACCTCGTCGGGCTGCATATACGCCTTGACGCCCGTCGGGATAAGAGCCCCATCCCCCGGCGGGATCACGACCTCCTCCGCCGCAGCGAAGTCATAGCCCGTACTCGCCCCCGTCTTGCGCTCCGGCAGATGGATGCCTACCGCCCGATACATCGAGATGATTTCAAAACCGCGTGTCTTCATATCTTCTCCTCAAATAAAGGAATCACTGATAAACACTGCCGCCATCCGGCAGACTTCATTTTATCAGTGATTCCTAAAAATGCCGCACCAAACACATTCCGGCAGCATTACGTTTTCCACAGGTTCAGGACTCCTCCGTCATGGTCTTGACAGGCTGTGCGGGTGTGATGGTCGAGATCGCATGCTTGTAGATCATCTGCTGCTTTCCCATCGTGTCCACCATGACGACGAAATTGTCAAAGCCGCGCACCGTTCCCTTGATCTGAAAGCCGTTCACAAGATGGATCGTCACGAGCATCCCGTCCTTGCGCACCTGATTGAGAAAATTGTCCTGCAGATTGATGATTTTTGCCGTCACGCCTGAGCGCTCCTTTCTCTATTGCACTGCCATGCACACACATCCGCAAGGATCGCGTGCAGGAGTTCGGTCTCTGTCTGTGTATCCGCATCATACCAGTGGATGTAGGGCATGCGCCGATACCATGTCATCTGACGCTTTGCAAAACGGCGCGTCGCCGTCTGGATGGCAGCGAGTGTTTCTGCAAAGCTCATCTCACCCGCGAGATACGCCGCCGTCTCCTTGTAGCCGATGCCCTTCATCGCCGGGGCAGCGCGTGAAATCCCGCACGCAAGGAGAGCAGTCACCTCGTCCGCAAGCCCCGCCGCAAACATCGCCTCCACGCGCATATTGATCCGCTCGTAGAGATGCGCACGTGCCCGCGTGAGTCCGATGACAAACGCATCGTAGGGCGCATCCCCCGCATCCATCGCGCTCTCCTGTGAGATATGCTCTGCACCGTAGCGCAGTGTCTCAAGTGCACGGATGACGCGCCTGAGATTGTTCGCGTGCAGACGTGCCGCTGCTGTGGGATCGCGATGTGTAAGGAAGCCATGCACACGTTCATTTCCGCGTCGCTGTGCAATCCTCTCCATCGCGCGGCGGAAGCAGCTGTGCTCCTGTGTCTCGTTGAAGTCATAGCCCTCAATGAGAGCCTTGATGTAGAGCCCCGTCCCGCCAACGATGTACGGTAGCCGCCCCTGCTCCTCGTGCTCCCGTACGAGCGCAGCGACGCATGTGACAAACTCCGTCACGGAAAACGGCTCGTCTGCGTCCAAGATATCTACGAGATGATGCCGCACACGCGCCTGCTCCTCGGCTGTCGGCTTTGCGCTGCCGATATCGAAGCCGCGGTAGATGCACATAGAGTCGCCCGAGATGATATCCGTCCCGAGCGCCTCCGCAAGCTGCAGCGAAAGCGCCGTCTTTCCGACCGCCGTTGGTCCGACGAGGACGAGCAGCGGGCTTTTTGCATGCACGGTCAAAGTTCGATGGTTTCGCCGGGCGCAACAATATTCACCCGCGCACGCGTCATCGCCTCCGTGACCTCCTTGTAGTGGTTCACTTCCTGCGCGATGATCGGCCATGTATCGTAGTGAATGGGGATGACATGGCTCGCGTTCAGCCACTGTGCCGCCATCGCCGCATCCTCAAGACCCATCGTATAGTTGTCGCCGATGGGGAGCACGGCATAGTCGATCGCATCCTTGCGTCCGATCAACTGCATATCGCTGAAGAGAGCGGTATCACCCGAGTAGTAGACAACCTTGCCGCCGATGTAGATCACAAAGCCGCAGGCAATCCCGCCCGCAACGCCCGCGCTGTGCTGGGCGAACGTCATGCGTACCTTTCCGAACGGCAGGTCAAGCGAGCCGCCGATGTTCATCGGATGCGACTTGATCTCTGCGCACGCCTGCCCCTCACAGACGGAGATGACCTCGGGGATGGCGACAATCGCCGCCCCCGTGCGTGCCGCAATCGATGGTGCATCGCCGAGATGATCCCCATGCGCGTGTGTGAGCAGGATAAAGTCACAGGCGGCCTCATTCGCCGCGATGCTTGCCGTCGGATTTCCCGTCAGGAATGGATCCACAAGAACCCTGTTCGTCCCGTCATCGAGCAAAAAAGCCGCATGACCGTAGTAGCTGAATTTTACCATTGCGACCACTCTCCTATTTCACAATTCGCTTGTTGTGTTTCATTATACGATATGTCCCCACAATGTCAATAGAAAAGCCGCTTCATTCGGGAATCCCCGAACAAAGCGGCTCGTTGCCGAAAATTTTACTTGATACTGATCGTCAGCTTCTCACCGTTGATGTTCCAGTCCTTGCTTGTACCAACGGGCGTGTCGTAGGATACGGAATCAGCGAGCGTAATCTCTCGGATAAACGCCTCGTTCTTCTGGGCGATTGCCGTGAGCTTTGCATTCCCCGTAAGGCCAAGCGCAATGTGATCCGTCACCTCAAGCCCACATTCCTTGCGCATGGTCTGTACCTTGCTGATGATCTCGCGGACAAAGCCCTCCGCAAGGAGCTCCTCCGTAAGCGTCGTCTCAAGCGCAACCGTGACGCCGCCATAGCTCTGGCAGTTGTAGCCCTCCTGCTGCGAGACGGTCACTTCGACATCCTCCGACGTGACCGTGACATCGCCGTCTGCGAGGTGCAGCGTATAGCTGCCGCCGCCCGCAAGCGCATCCTTCACCGCCGCGCCGTCACTCTCCTCGAGTGCCTTCTTGACCGCATTCATCTGCTTGCCGACCTTCGCACCGAGCACGCGGAAATTCGGCTTCACGTGATAGGCGAGGAAGGCCGACATATCGTCGCGGAACGCAACCTCCTTGACATTCAGCTCGTCCTCGATGATCTCAACGAAGAACTCCGGCAGCGTATGCTCCGCCTTGATGAACATACGCGCGACCGGCTGACGGTTCTTGATATTCGCCGCATTGCGCGCCGCGCGTCCGAGGGTGACAACCGCGAGGACGATCTCCATATTCTCCTCAAGCTGCGTGTCAATAAGCGCCTCGTTCACCGTCGGGAAGTCCGCAAGATGCACGGAGATCGGCGCCGTCTTGTCCACCGAGCAGACGAGGTTGCGGTAGATACTCTCCGTGATAAAGGGCACCATCGGTGCCGCCGCCTTCACCGTTGTCACAAGCGCGGTGTAGAGCGTCAGGTAGGCATCCACCTTGTCCTGCTCCAGGCCCTTCGCCCAGAAGCGGCTGCGGCTGCGGCGCACGTACCAGTTGGACAGCTCCTCCACAAAGGACTGCACCGCCTTCGCCGCCTCGGTGACACGGTAATTGCCGAGGCAGTCATCCACCGTGCGCACCATCGTATTCAGACGTGAGAACACCCAGCGATCCATGACCGAGAGGCGGCTGTAGTCAAGCGTGTGCGCCGTCGGGTCGAAATTGTCGATATTCGCATAGAGAACATAGAACGCGTAGGTATTCCAGAGCGTCCCCATAAACTTTCGTGCGCCTTCCTGCACCGCATCGTCGGAGAAGCGGTTCGGCAGCCACGGCGCACTGTTCTCGTAGAAGTACCAACGGATCGCATCTGCACCGTGACGGCGTAGCGCGTCCATCGGCTCGACCGCATTCCCCTTCGACTTGCTCATCTTCTGCCCGTTCTCGTCCTGCACATGACCGAGGACAATGACATTCTTGTACGGGCTCTTGTCAAAGAGCAGCGTCGAAATCGCAATCAGAGAGTAGAACCAGCCGCGTGTCTGATCGACCGCCTCGGAGATGAAGTCTGCGGGGAAATATTTCTCAAAGATCTCCTTGTTCTCAAACGGATAGTGCCACTGCGCGAACGGCATCGCCCCCGAGTCGAACCAGCAGTCGATGACCTCGGGCACGCGGTGCATCTGTGCACCGCACTTCTCACACGGGAACGTGATTGCATCAATGTACGGACGATGCAGCTCGATATCGGCGGGACAATTCGGCTGAAGCTCACGCAGCTCCTCGATTGAACCAACCGAATGCTCGTGCCCGCAGGAGCATTTCCAGATATTGAGCGGTGTACCCCAGTAGCGGTCGCGGCTGATGCCCCAATCCTGCACATGCTCGATCCAGTTGCCGAAACGCCCGTCGCCGATCGTCTTCGGAATCCAGTTGACCGTCGCATTATTCGCCACGAGCGCGTCGCGCACCGCCGTCATGCGGATGAACCACGAGGCACGTGCATAGTAGATCAGCGGCGTGTCGCATCGCCAGCAATGCGGATAACTGTGTGTAAACTCGGGGGCTTTGAAGAGCTTGCCGCTCTTTTCGAGATCGTCGAGAATCAACGGGTCGGCATCCTTTACGAAGACCCCCGGCCAGTCCGTCTCCTCCGTCATCTCACCCTTGTCATTGACGAACTGAACGAACGGCATGCCGTACTTGCGGCAGACGCGGTTATCGTCCTCACCGAAGGCGGGTGCGGTGTGGACAATGCCCGTGCCGTCCTCGGTCGTGACATAGTCGTCGCAGATGACGAAAAACGCCTTATCCTGCACGTCCTTCGTTGCAAAGGGATAGAGCGGCTCGTACTTGCGGTATTCGAGTTCGCTGCCCTTCATCGTCGCAAGGATCTCACGGTCGCCCCACGAATCCGCAAATACGCTGTCCATCAGAGCCTCGGCGAGATAGTAGACCTTGCCGTAGACGCGCACCTTCACATAGGTCACATTCGGATTCACGCAGAGGCCGAGGTTCGACGGGAGCGTCCACGGCGTCGTCGTCCATGCGAGGAAATAGGCATCCTCGTCCGCCGCCTTAAAGCGCACGATTGCCGAACGCTCCGTCACATCCTTATAGCCCTGCGCAACCTCGTGCGAAGAGAGCGGCGTGCCGCAGCGTGGGCAGTACGGGACGATCTTGTGTCCCTGATAGAGGAGCCCCTTCTTCCAGATCTCCTTGAGCGCCCACCACTCGGACTCGATAAAGTCATTTTCATAGGTAATGTAGGGATGCTCCATATCCGCCCAGAAGCCGACGACATCGGAGAACTCCTCCCACATCGCCTTATACGTCCAGACCGACTCACGGCACTTCTTGATGAATGGCTCGATGCCGTAGTCCTCGATCTGCTCCTTACCGTTGATGCCGATCGCCTTCTCGACCTCCAGCTCCACGGGCAGACCGTGCGTATCCCAGCCCGCTTTGCGGAGCACCTTGCGCCCCTTCATCGACTGATAGCGCGGCAGCATATCCTTGATGACGCGCGTCAGAACGTGCCCGATGTGCGGGCGGCCGTTCGCCGTCGGCGGACCGTCGTAGAACGTGAACGTCTCGCAGCCCTCACGCTGATCCACCGCCTGCTGTGCAATATGATTCTCGCGCCAAAAATCCGCAACGGCTTTCTCGCGCGCGGCAAAATTCAGATTGGTATCTACTTTCTCGTACAAAGAAACCCCTCCCGTAGCATAGTCACGTCATTCTAGCACACGGAAGGGGATTTTTCAAGGAACAGGCGACATCTGCCCAAGATTTCTCTTGCACCTTTATCCAAAGAGTGCTATAACCAACAATGGATATAGACAGCACAGATAAAATCCACGTCATTCGAGCAAAGGTTTTATCAGCGATTCCGAAAGGATCGTCGGTTCACACAGCGGAGGGATCTCATGCACGCATTCAAACATTTACTCACTGCCCTGCTATTATGCACGCTATGTATCATCCCATACACTGCCTCTGCCGCCGATACGAATGCAGACTACCGGGGCTATCTCTGGCGCATCGACATGACTGCGGGCAATGCGGCGGAGCTGCCGCACAATTTCCGCACGGCGGGATCGCCGTTCCAAACGCGGACAGACACAGCGAAGTTCGGTGTCGACCCGAACTACACTCCCTCTCGTGAGGGACTGGACGCCCTGCCGCTCTCGGGAAGCGCAGAGTTCTCCGTCCCTGCCTTTCATGCACTGCTGAAAGACCTGCACACGCGCGCAAAGGGCTCGATCTGTATCGTCGATCTGCGGCAGGAGTCGCACGGCTTCATGAATGGAAACGCCGTCAGCTGGTACGGCAAGCACGACTGGGGCAACATCGGCAGGACGAAGCACGAGGCACTGCGTGACGAGAACATGCGCATTCGCAGTGCACAGGGAAAGATCGTAGTGCTCGCGCACCTCGATAAGAAAAAGCAGCCCAAAAATCAGCAGACCATTCACGTCATGGAGGCGATGACGGAGCGCCAGCTGGTCGAGGATGCGGGCGTGCGCTACGTCCGTCTCGCCGTCACCGACCACAAATGGGCAGACCCGCAGACCATCGACAAATTTGTCGATCTCGTGAAAAAAATTCCCGCGGACACATGGATACACTTTCACTGTCAGGCAGGCAAGGGACGCACGACCAGCTTTATGGCGATGTACGATATGATAAAAAATCCCTCCGTCCCGCTGAAGGACATCCTCTATCGTCAGTACCTGCTCGGCGGAGCATACCTCGCCTACGACCCGACCATGCAGCATGCACCGACGGAATGGGAGGATGCAGACTACCATCACAAGTCAGAGATGATCGCAAAGTTCTACGATTACGTTCAGCAGAATCACGAGAACGACTATGCCGTACCGTGGAGTATGTGGCTGAAGAAGAATCCATAAGAGCATAAGAAAGCCCGCACATCGAATGCAATGTGCGGGCTTTCTTATGCTCTTACTGCGGCTTGATATGCCCTGTCTGATATGCTCGCAGGAGGGCGTGCAGGTCAGCGATCTCGTCCATGATCGCCGCGCCGCGATCGGTGTCGCGCACAAGGCAGCTGCGTGCCTGCAGCTCGACCGTCTGCGAGACGGACTCGATGTCGCGGTTCTCGCGCAGTGCCTCACGCACATTCGCCACCGTCTGATGCTGGAGGAGACGCAGCCCGCGCGAGTTGTAGATGAGTGTGTAGCCCGAGATGCCCGTCTTGGAGTGATATGGTGTCGCAAAACCGCCGTCGATGATGATCGCACGACCATTCGCACGCAACGGACTCTCCCCCTTTTTCACCTTGACGGGAACGTGCCCGTTGATGATGTGCCCGTGCTTGGGGTCAAGCCCGAACTCCACAAGGATCTTCTCGCAGATCGCCTCCTCCTTGATGAGGCGGAAATATGGGTCGGACGGCTCTTTCCACGTCGACTCGTCGGAGATAAAGGAACGCTCAAACGTTGTGAACGAGCGTCCCGAGGTCGGCGCGAGCAGTCCGCACCAGAGGAAGTACATAAAGTCCAAGCCTTCCTGCGCGTGTTCGTTCCAAGCCGCGCGTGCCTTTTCCTCACAAAAGTCCATCCACGCGCGTCCCGTGTACTCCTCGCCCTTGTAGGTAATGGTGCGGAAGCTGCCGTCCTCATTCATGGGAACGCAGCCGTGAAAGAGCAGGTTGCCGTTGTAGCACATATACATACTGCCGCGCTCGTAGAGATAGTCCACATGGCGTTGGAGTGCCTTACTCTCAAGGAAATAGGAGCGCAGATCGTCAATGATGTGCCGCTCCTCCTCCGTCAGTTCGTAGCAGTCCGCGCCGTCGTCAATCGTCGGGAAGTAGGCACTATCGAGTTCCACGCGCCGTCCATTGTTCAATGTGACGCAGGATAGGCTGAAGTTGATCTTATCGAGGAGCAGACGATCCTCCATGTGGAAGTCCGGATTGCGCTTGATGAGCGCCCCCTCAAGCTTGAACATCATCATCGAGATCGCACGCTCTGCCGCCTTGATCGGGTTCTCATCGGGATAGATGCGCGAGGCAAACGTCGAGAGCGGGCGCAGGCTGATGCCGTAGCCGCGTTCCAGCACGTCCGTATTGCGGTAGCGCAGCGAGTTGCGGATGACCGCTGCAATACAGACCTCACTGCCGAGTGCCGCACCCATCCAGAGCACGTCGTGGTTCCCCCACTGAATGTCAACGGACGGATGCTGCATGAGGAGGTCGAGGATGCCGTCAGGACGGTCGCCGCGATCGAAGAAGTCGCCGACGATATGGATGCGCTCGACCGCGAGCCGCTTGACGAGCACGCTGAACGCATCGATGAAGTCCGTACCGCCGCCGATCTCCACGATGGTCTCAATCAGTTGTTTATAGTAGTAGAGCTGCGCCTCATCCAGCTCGGGGCGCGTGCTCAGCAGCTCCACAATGACGGATTCGTAGCGTTTGGGAATGTAGCTGCGCATTTTGCTCGCAGGGAATTTCCAGCTCATGAGTTTGGTCAGCTCGAGCAGATTCGCAATGTTCTGCTGATACCAGATTGCGTCCGCCTTGCCCTCCACCGTGAGCTGCTCCACCTTCTCGCGCGGATAGTAGATCAGCGTGCAGAACTCCGCCTTCTCCTCCTCCGTCATACGCTCGCCGAAGCAGTAGTCCACCTTTTCCTTGATGACACCAGAGCAGTTGTTGAGGATGTGAAAGAACGAATCGTACGCGCCGTGCAGATCGCTCATGAAGTGCTCCGTGCCCTTCGGCAGCATGAGCTGCGATTTCAGATAGACGATTTTCTCGTAGACAATCTCCTTCGTCGAGTACTTCTCCGCCATCAGACGGAGCACCTTGTCCTGCTCCGCCTTTGTTGTGTTTATACTCATAACGCTTCCTCCTGCGAAATATTTTTACTCTTCTGTATTCTAACATTATGCAGAGAGATTTTCAAGGAATAGCATAAAGCGCCCCCACCACCGCTACAGTGATGGGGGCGCACATTCACGCTCAAACAATTCCTTTCCCGTGCAGAAACTCTTCCGCAACGGCGCGTGGCTCTTTGCCCTCACTCTCGACGGCGTAGTTCATTGCCGCCATCTCCTCATCTGTGATCTTATCCGTCAGCTTTTCGAGCGCAGCATCAAGCTCTGGATGGCGATCCAAGACCTCCGCGCGCACGACGTTGCCGCAGCGATAGGACGGAAAGAATCCTTGATCGTCCGTCAAGACGCGTGCATCTGCCGCCGCAAGCTGCCCATCCGTCGTGAACACAATCATCACATCAATTTGCTTGTTCGCAAGCGCCTGATATTTCAGCCCGATATCGAGATCAACCGTACGTGCAAAATCAAGTCCGTATGCCTTGCAGAGCGCGGGAAATCCATCCGCACGCTCGAAGAAATCATACTCCGCACCAAACGTCAGCTGCGGGGCAGCGCGGCGCAGATCAGAGTAAGTGTGCAGATCGTACTTCTCAGCAATTTCCCGCCGAACGGCAACGCCGAACGTATCGTTGAAGCCGTACATCCCGACCCAACGCATCGCAAAACGCCGCTCATATTCCTCGGACAGCTGCGGAAACAGTTCCTCGCTGTATTTTGACTCCTCCTTGAGCACCATGTTCCAGCCCGTTCCCGTATACTCCGGGTAAATGTCGAACGCGCCGCTCTCCATCCCGGGGTGGATGTTCGACGTACCGCCGCCGACGCCCGCTGTGATGCGCGCCTCGAGCCCCGTATCGTGCTCAATCAGGAGTTTCAGCATCTCGCCCATAATCAGCTGCTCCGTCATCGGCTTGGTCGCAATATGGACAACATCCGCCTTGCCAAAGAAGCCGTAGGTCACGGTGCTCACGGCAATGAGCAGTACGGCAGCTGCCCCCGCATAGGCAGCGCGTACGTTTCCTGTGATGCGTGCGGGGCGTTTCAGCCACGCCTCGACCTGCCCCAGTGCGCCGTCCACCACGAGCGCAAGCACGGCGATCAGGAGGCTCCCCGCAATCGTGAGCGCGGGGTTGTTCGTCGTGATGCCGCGATAGATGGCAACACCGAGACCGCCCGCACCGATAAAGGACGCAATGCCGGCAAGTGCAATCGTCATCGTCGCCATATTGCGAATCCCGGACATGATGACGGGCATCGCAAGCGGAATCTGAACGCGCGTCAGCACATGAAACGCCGAGCCGCCCATGCCGATTGCCGCCTCCACAAGCGAGGGCTGTATCTGCGCAAGCCCCGTATGCGTCGCGCGCACCATCGGCAGGAGTGCATAGATCGTGAGTGCAATGATCGCCGAGCGGTTGCCGATGCCGAAAAACGGAATCAAAAAACCGAGCATCGAAATCGATGGGATCGTATAGAGAAAGTTCACCGTGCCAAGCGTCGGTGCCGCCGCGCGCTCATAACGATGAATGAGGACACCTGCCACCCCGCCAAGCACAACAGCGATGCCGATTGCTGCCCCCGAGATCCACAGGTGCTCAACCAAGAGCTGTACAAAGAACGCACTGCGTTCTGAAAAGATGGAAAAAACTGCGTGCAATAGCTCCATGTCGTATCTCCAAAATGTAATTTACATTATCACAATAACTGAATTATACCATAGAAACGATGTGCACACAAGAAAATCTTGGGAATCGCTGATAAAACAGTCTCTCAGATGGACGTAGATAAGAGATTTGTCACATCCCCGCGCCTGTGCTATAATGCCCGTGTAAAAGTAACAGGACAGGAGTTGAACGTCCTTGAAAAAAATGTTTTCTTCATTCTTTCATTTTATCGCAAGCGTCGTTCTTGCGGCAGGAGCTGCGGGATACTGGTACATCGCGGGCGACATCACAGTCGAAGCAGCGTCCGAAATTTTTCTCGGGGTCTTTCTCGCCGCTTCGCCTCTGCCCTTCATTGTCTCGCGCATGCTCATTGGACTGCGCATCAAGCGGCGGCTGCGTGACTCGGGTATCACATGCAGCCGCATGAGCGCACTCACGGAGCTGCTGCATGTGGACACAATCGCATTCAACCGCAACGGCACGCTCACGGAAGGCAGCGTATTCATCTCTGCGCTCGTGCCCGAGGGCATGACGCAGGGCTCTCTGCTCGCACTCGCCGCGAGTGCCGAGCGCGAGGCAACACACCCCTATGCGCATGCACTCTACGACACCGCTGTCCAGCGCGGTCTGCACCTGCAGCGTCACTCTGCCGCGCGCGAGACGGAGAGTTTCGGCGTCGAGGCGCTGATTGCACGCACGCCTGTGCGCGTTGGCAAGAAGGAGTGGCTGCAGGAGGAGAACATCGAGATCAGCGCTGCGCTCCTCACGCGCGCCGATCAGCTTGCAACGAGCGGACAGACGCCACTCTTCGTCAGCTCAAGCAAATACGCGCGCGGCATCATCGCCGTCCGCGACGATGTACGAGCAGAGGCGCGGCGCGCACTGATCGCCCTGAAGGAGCGCGGACTCTCCCTCATCCTCCTCACGGGTGAGACGAAGCGCCTCGCAAATGCAACGGGCAAAGAGCTCCGTATCAGCGAGGTGCGCGCCGACCTCACGGGCACGGACAAGGCACGCGAGATCCGTCTGCTCCAATCGCGCGGTGCAGTCGTTGCGATGGTCGGTGACCCTATGGCAGATCAGCCAGCCCTGCGTGCAGCAGACATCAGCATCGGCTGCCCCTCCTCGCTCGAGAAACAGCCCACCCCCGAAGAGGAAGACACGCCGCGCGATCCGCTGCATGAGGAACTCATGCGCGGACAGAACGATGAGAAGCCAAGCGAAATGGAGCCGCTTATGCCTCCTGAGGATGCTGCCTACTTTGAGGCACAGGCACTGCGCAACCAGGGACGATCCACAAGCTTCATGCCGGACATTGTACTGGACAAGGAGGGGCTGCCGAGTCTTGTCACGCTCTGGGACACATGCAATGCCGCACGCGCACGCGCAAAACAGAATCGCTGGCTGAGCCTCCTCTTTCTCTTCCTCTTTACACCTGCCGCAGCGGGCGTACTCACCTTCTTCGATGCCACCGTGCTCCCCTATCCCATCGTCGGCGGTGCTCTTGTTTTGCTCCTCATTCTGCTCATTGTGAACGCACTTCGGGAATGAGGTTAATAAATATTCATTCTTAAATAAGTGAATATATCCATCTAACTTGTATTTCATTTTAACCTATGATATAATTCACCGAATCAGAGTCTTTTGTCGCAGAGAGCGCACAAAAGTCGGTGTTATTATCATCATAGGTATTTTATTTTAGGAGGGGTTTGGAAATGGAAGAAGTGCTGCTGTCACGATGGCAGTTTGCAATCACCACCATCTATCACTTTCTCTTCGTCCCCGTCACCCTCGGCATGGCGATTTTCGTCGCCATGCTTGAGACGTGCTATGTGCGGACGAAGAAGCCGGAGTGGAAGAAGACCTGCCGAAAGCTGTTGCATTTCTTCGGCACGCTCTTTCTCATCAACTTTGCGATGGGTGTCGCTACCGGTCTGGTGCAGGAGTTCCAGTTCGGCATGAACTGGTCGGAGTATTCGCGCTTCATGGGCGACATCTTCGGCGCACCGCTCGCACTTGAGGCACTGACGGCGTTCTTCCTCGAGTCGACGTTCCTCGGCATCTGGATGTTCGGCTGGGATAAGCTGCCGGAAAAGGCACACTGTGCCTGTATTTGGCTCGTTGCTCTCGGCAGCAATCTGTCCGCGTTCTGGATTCTCGTCGCGAACTCCTTCATGCAGCACCCTGTCGGCTACACCATTGCCAACGGGCGCGCGGAAATGGCGAGCTTCTTTGAACTCGTGACGAATCACTACATCCTCGGCGAGCAGTCTCATACGCTCTTTGCCGGCATCACGACGGCGGGCTTTGTCGTCATGGCGGTCTCGGCTTGGAAGCTGCTCCACGATACGGAATCACGCTACGCCTTTACACAGGCGATCAAGGCGGGCGCGATTTACACCATTGTCGGCGTCGTCGGCGTCATCGCAAGCGGACATCTGCACACGCAGTATCTCGCGCAGGCAAGCCCGATGAAGCTCGCCGCGATGGAGGCACTCTGGGAGACGGAGGATCCTGCGCCGTTCGCTGTACTCGCCTATCCAAACATGGAGAAGGGGCACAACGACTTCGAGATCACGATCCCCTATATGTTCACGATCATGGTACATGACGGCATCCAGGGTGAGGTGCGCGGCATCAACGACCTTCAGAAGGAAGCCGTCGAAAAATTTGGTCCTGGCGACTACCGTCCGCATGTCACCATGCTTTTCTACGCGTTCCGTGCGATGGTCGGCGCCGGCTTCTTCATGGTGCTCGTCTCGCTCGTGGTGTTCTACCTCGCGAAAAAGGACAAGCTGTTCTCGGCGAAGAAGTTACTCTTCGCGCTCCCGTGGCTCGTCATCGTTCCTTTTATTGCGAATTCCTGCGGCTGGATCGTTGCGGAGATGGGTCGTCAGCCGTGGCTCGTCATGGGGCTGCAAAAAACCGTTGACGGTGTGTCGCCGAACCTTACCTCGGCAGAGATTATGTTCACGATAATCGGCTTTACCGTGCTCTATCTGCTGCTCATCATCACGGCGCTCTACATCGCCTTCCGCTTCATCCGCCGCACGCAGATCACACCTGCCATCGAAGGAGGGAAGTAAGAATGGACTACAATATTCTCTGGTTCGTGCTCATCGTCGTCCTCTTCACGGGATTCTTCTTCCTTGAGGGATTCGACTACGGTGTCGGCACACTGCTCACACTCCTCTCGGACAAGGAGAGCGACCGCTCTCAGATCGTTCGCTCCATCGGCCCTGTCTGGGACGGGAACGAGGTCTGGATGATTACGGCGGGCGGCGCAATGTTCGCGGCATTCCCGCATGTCTACGCCACGCTCTTCAGCACGTTCTACATTGCGCTCTTTCTCATGCTCGTCGCGCTCATCCTGCGTGCGGTCGCATTCGAGTTTCGCCATCAGCGCACGGATGAAAAATGGCAGCGCGCATGGTCGTGTGCGATTGCGTTCGGCAGCATCGTCCCCGCGTTCCTCTGGGGCGTGGTTGTCACGAACCTCATCGCGGGTCTGCCCATCGGCGCAAATATGGTCTATCGAGGCGGCTTTTTCGATCTCCTGACCCCGTACACGGTGGTCGGCGGCGTGACATTCTTCGCAGTCTTTGCATTCCACGGCGCGACATTCCTGAACCTGCGCCTTACGGATCGCTACCTGCTGGAGCGTGCACGCAGCTATGGGCTGAAATTCGGTGTCGCTGCAGCGCTTCTCTACGTACTCTGCATGGTACTCACGTACACGAATACCGACCTCTACAGCAGCCCGCTTGCAGCTGGCGCACTTGTCCTCTCCGCCGCAGCGTTTGTCGCTGCCATCGGTGCGCTCTATGCCAAGGCACATAAACCCGCGTTCATCCTTGGCGGTCTTGCCATCGCGGGCACGACGGTTGGCTTCTTCGCGGGGCTCTTCCCGCGCCTCATGGTCTCAAGCCTGAATGCGGGCTGGAGCCTCACGATCTACAATGCGTCCTCAACGGAGTACACACTCTCCATCATGACAGTCGCAGCGGTCATCCTCGTTCCGATTATCCTCGGCTATCAGATCTGGACGTACTACATCTTCCGCAAACGCATCTCTCCAAACGATGCGGGACATCAGGCATACTAATCACAATGAAAAAAAAGAAGTCCATTCTACGCTCTGTGCTGCACACCGAACGCAGCAGCCTCCTCATACGCGCGGTGATCGAACTCCTCCACGGGGGGCTCGTCATCGCGGCGGCATGGGAAACTGCCGTCATCGTGAATGCAGTATTCATGGAGCACGGCGGACCTACCGAAACAGCATCAGATCTTCTGATGCTGTTTTTGTGCGTCCTCTCTATGGCACTGCTGCGCCTCCCCAAGGGACGCATCGAGGCGCAGCTCTCCCATCGGCTGCGCCTCTCTGTACGCACGGCCTTGCACGAGGCGATGCTGATGCACGGACGTACCTCTGCAGGTACACTGACACTGACCCTTGAGCGCGTAGATGCACTCGACCCATTCTTCCACACGGTGCTGCCAACGATGATTGCGGGCGCAGTGCTCATCCCTCTGATCCTCATTGTCACGGCGTTTGCAGACCCACTCTCGGCGCTGCTCTTCCTCGTAACGCTGCCGATTGCGCCGTTCCTGCTCTTCCTCATCGGAAAGGCGACGCGCCGTGCGAGCGAACGCCAGTGGGACAAGATGCAGACGCTCACAAACGGCTTCGGCGAGCTTGTGCGCGCGGCAATGACGCTCAAGATCTTTCGCCGCATCGATGCCGAGGGCGTGCATCTCGCGCATATGAGCCACAGCTTCGCCGAGGCATCGCTCTCCGTTCTCCGGCTTGCCTTTGTCTCGGCATTCGCACTGGAGCTGATTACCACCCTCTCGATTGCGCTCATTGCCGTCTCCATCGGTCTGCGTCTTCTGGAAGGAATGATGTCCTTCCAGCCGGCGTTCTTTGTACTCATTCTTGCGCCGCTGTTCTATCAGCCACTGCGCGAGGGCGGCATTGCATTCCATGCAGCGATGGATGCAAAGACGGCAGAGGAGGCGCTCACCCCCTATCTGGATCTCCCCTCCCCCACGGACGGCGCACGCAGTCAGATCCTGTCACCGCCCGCCGTGCATACAGAACAGCTCTCCTATCGCTATCCACTGACCGCGGAGGAGGTGCTTACCGATCTGACCCTCTCCTTCCCCGCAGGAAAGTCCACGGTGCTCGCAGGGGCGAGCGGCATCGGCAAGTCCACGCTGCTCCTCCTGCTCGCAGGTCAGATTGCACCGACCGAGGGAAAGATTGTGCTCGCGGACGGGGCAGGGAGCGCCAACGTATTTGACCTTACACAGCTCTCGGAGGCAACAAAACAAAATCTCATCACCTACGTACCACAGGAGCCGCATATCTTTACAGCAACGCTCGCCGAGAATGTCAGCCTGTGGCATGAAAACGCCTCGGACGAAGCCGCTATCGAGGCGCTCGAAGCAGCGGCACTCGGAGACTTCGTGTGCGCCCTGCCCGAGGGACTTCGGACACCGCTCGGACAGGGCGGACATCCCCTTTCTGCCGGACAGCGTCACCGTCTCGGGCTCGCACGGGCGTTCTTCCAGAACCGCCCCATTGTCCTCCTCGACGAGGTGACAGCGGGACTGGACGAAGCGACAGAAGCAACCGTCATTCATGCACTGACGCGCTTTGCCCATCATCGCACGCTGATTCTGACATCACACCGCCCCGCACTCATTGCGTGGGCAGATCATGTCATCACATTGGGAGGTGAGCACGCATGACTGCACTTGTTCGTCTGCTCGCAATCGCGGCACCGTCAAAGGCATTGCCCGCCCTCCTCGCGGGTGTTCTCGCGGCCGCCTCGGGCATTGCTCTGATCGGGACGGCTGCGTGGATCATCGCAAGCGCGGCACTGCAGCCGCCGCTCTCCACGCTTGCACTTGCGATTACATTGGTGCGGGCGTGCGGCATCGGGCGTGCCGTCTTTCGCTATCTCGACCGTCTGCTCTCCCATCGACTTGCATTTGCGTGCTATGAGAACCTACAGCAGGCAACCTATCGACGTTCTGCTGCAACGATTCCTCTGCGGGAGGGCAATGTCCGCGAAGGCGAATTTCTGCACGATCTTCTGACGGGCTGCGAGACCCTGCGTGACTTCTACCTGCGTACCGTTCCGCAGCCGCTGATTGCAGGAATGCTCACTGCCGTGACCTGTGCGGTACTCCTGCCGCTCAGCCCATGGGGCGCACTTCTTATTGCATTTCTCTATCTCCTGCATCTCGCCCTCCCCCACCTTCTGCATGAAGCAGATCTGCGCACGGAGAGCACTTCCTATCGAGAAATTTTGCTCGACCGCCTCGACGGACGTGCTGAGCTTGCGGCGGCGGGTACACTCAGACGGACACAGGGACAGCTCGATCATGCAGCGGAGGTTTTTCAGCAAAAACAGGATGACAAACGCACGAAGCGCGAGCGCCTCTTCACCTTGCTCGATGTTCTGCGTGTCGCGGTCTGGATTCTCCTGATTGTTCTCCTTACGCCGCGCGTCGCGGACGGGACACTGACAGGCGTGCAGTACGCTGTCTGGGTGCTCGTCCTCGAAGCCGTTATCAGCGAGTACCGTCCTCTGCCCGCCGCAAGCCTCGGTGCAGTGGAGGCAGTGCAGGCAGCAGAGACGATCCTGCCAGCAAAGGAACAGTCCTCTGAAAAAAACTTGTCAGCATCCTCTCTCGCGTGGCAGGAGGATGCTCCGCTGATTGCGGCGGAGCATCTCGCCTTTGCCTACCATGACGGCATTCCGATCCTGCAGGATTTTTCATGCACGATTCGGCGCGGCGAGCACACGGCGATCATCGGCGAGAGCGGCGCAGGCAAGACCACGCTTGCAAGCCTTCTCCTGCGCCTCTGGGAGCCCGACAACGGTACAATCTCATATAGAGGAGTACCGCACACCGCCATTTCTGCCGACGCCTCACGCGCCCTCTTTGGAGCGTCCCTGCAGGGGAGCTTTCTCTTCAGCACATCGACGCGTGACAACTTCCTGCGCCTGCACGCGGATATGGATGAGCAGCGGATGTGGCATGCACTTGAAACAGCGCAGCTTGCCGATGTCGTGCATGCGCTCCCCGCAGGCCTCGACGAGCCGCTCGGTGTAAATGCCGCACGGCTCTCGGGTGGACAGCGCAGCCGCCTTCTCACGGCGCTTGCCCTTGCCTCCGATGCCCCGCTGCTCCTCCTCGATGAACCCACAGCAGGACTGGATGCAGAGCGTGGTGCACGCCTGATTGAGTGTGTGCTCGCGGCACTCGATGCACGCGGCGGTACGCTCATCGTCATCACGCACGACCTTCCCCTTTTAGACCGTATGAAACAGGTGATAGAACTATGACACAGGAACACTTTCACGAACTCATCCACGTTGTTTTGGATCGTCTCGGAGCGGCAGCCCCGCCGCACGAGCTCTTTGCAGGCGGTGTGGAGGACTGGCATGCACGCGCACGCCTTGCCCACTTCCTCACACAGACCGAAGAATACCATGCCGAAGCCTTGGAGCTCTTTCTGAGCGTCGTCGACGCAGAGCCGAACGAGGAGCTTGCACAGGATGTAGAGGAAAAAGTCTATGCTATGCAGGGGCTGAGTGCCCTCGAAGCGGCGGACAAGGCGACCCGGGAAGCTGCGCTTGAGCACATCAACCTGGCGATCGAATGTGCCGAATCCACGGATTTCCTCTACAAGTACATCCTGCGCGGCGAGCTCTGGGCGGATCGCTGGAATCTCATGCACAAGCTGCGCATGACCGAGGAAGCAGAGGCGGAGGCAGATGAGCGCATTGCCGCCTTTGACGGCCTTGCGGAGGCGGTGCCGCACAATTCCTATCTCTACTACGGCTATCGGTTCAAGGCACATCTCGCCGCCGAGCGCGGCGTCGTTCTCATCGCAAAGGACTATATGCACATGGCAATTCACGCGATGGAGATCCCGCCTGCGTATGAGCAGGGCCTTGCGGATGCCTTTGCCGCGACACATGAAAATGCCCCGTGGATTCTGCGTGAAATCGACCGCGCGACACCGAATCCAGAAGGACTGCACTGGGATATATAGAAGCCGCTGATAACTTCAGCCCATTGTTTTGTCCGAGATTTCTATACTTTCTTTTGGATCTGCTGCATAAATGATGCGGCAGATCTATTTTTATAGAATTTTTTCAAAATTTTTCGTGAAACCTGTTATTTATGACAGTACGTTTTTTCTTTGCCTGTGATAAAATATAGGGGAACTTTCTGGAGAGTATCCAAAAGGGATATTGGGTTGGTTTTGGTTTTTTCTCAGGAAAAGGAGGAACGACGATGAACACCTATATGTCAACGATGAGCAAGCTCTTGCTCGCCCTCTGTTTCGCACTCTTTACGAGTGTCACGCTCATGGGTTGCGGCGGGAACGATCCGAATGTTGATGTCCAGGCACTCGCGGAGGGAATCGGTCACGGTGATACCGCTGCGATGAAGGATTTCAAGCTGACAGGCGACGGTGCCAAGCCCATCAGTGAGGTCTTCATCAAAGAGCTCGGGAAGAGTCTCAGCGCAACGCAGGAAGGAATGGACAGTGCCCAGAAGATCATGGGTGACAAACTCAAAGAACTAAAGATCAAGACGGAGGTCGTATCCAAGAGCGATAATTCCGCTAAGGTCAAGATCACGACCGACTACATTGAATTCGCTTCTGTCATGATGGGTTCAATGCAAAAGATGGAAAAAGAGATCGAGAAGATGGATCCAAACGATATGTCAGCTCTTGACAAGTTCGGTGATATGTACCTGAAGCTATTCTCCGACGACATGAAGAATGCCAAGGTTGCGGGACAGCAGTCCTTCGAGGTCGAGGTCAAAAAGGACAAGGACACGGGCAAGTGGATTCCCGATGACATCGGCAAATTCCAGGAAGATCTCGCTAGATACATGCTCTTCAAGGGCGGCGATGACTCCATCCTAGACGAGATGAAATAGAAACTTTTCCCCAGCACACAAAAAACGCCCGACGTTCCGTCGAGCGTTTTTTGATTGGGCATTGGATGATTAAGTTTACCTCATAAACGTATAGACCGCAACATTGCTGAAGATCGAGAGCGGTTCTGCCCAGACGCCGATGATGAGAGAAAAGGCGACGGCGATGATCCCCATTGCGCTTGCCGGAAGCGGCAGACGCAGATGCTCCTCGACCACCTTCTCCCCCTCCTCGACATCGCGGAACATCTCCTTGATGACAAGCAGGTAGTAGTAGACGGACATCATCGACATGACGAAGCCGACACCCGCGAGCCAGAGATAGCCCGCGTCAATCGCGGCGGAGAAGATGTAGATCTTCCCGACGAAGCCCGCCGTCGGGGGGATGCCCGCCATCGTGAGCAGGGCGACCATCAGGATGCCCGCCGGGAGCAGGGAGTCTTTTGCAAGTCCGCGCACACTCGTAAAGTCCGCGCCGCCACGTTTCGTCTCAAGGTAGGATACTGTGACAAACGCGCCGACATTTGCGAAGACGTAGACCATCGCGTAGAAGAGCACCGCCTTGATGCCCGCTGCATTCGTCGCGACCATCGCGGTCATCATGTAGCCTGCCTGTGCAATGGACGAGTATGCAAGCATACGCTTAATATTCGTCTGACGGAATGCCATGAGGTTGCCGCCGACCATCGAAACCGCCGCAAAAATTGCAAGCAGATGCGCCCAGTACGGCGAGAGGAACGGGAATGCCACAAAGAGCACACGCAGCAGGATCGCAATCCCCGCTGCCTTCGAGCACATCGCAAGGAGTGCCGTCACGGGTGCGGGCGCACCTTCGTACACATCGGGTGCCCAGAGGTGGAACGGAATGATCGAGAGCTTGAAGAAGAAACCGGCAAGGATAAAGACCACGCCGATCAGCCCGAGTGAGAACACGAGCCCAAGCCCCTGTGCAATGTTCTGGAACACCATCGTCCCCGTCATGCCGTAGACGAGGCTCATACCGTAGAGCAGCACCGCCGTCGAACCGGAGCCAAAGACGAGATACTTGATGCCCGCTTCCGCCGAGAGCGGCGAATCCGTACGAATCGCAACGAGCCCGTAGAACGAAATCGTCATCAGCTCAAGTCCGACGAACGCCGTCATGAGGTCGTTCGCCGAGGCAAGGACGCACATGCCGAGCAGCGCCGAGAGAAGGAGCAGATAGAACTCCCCCTTGTGCCTAAGTGTCTGCTCCACATAGTCCGCCGCAAAGATGACGGTCGATAGAATCCCGATGATGAAGAGAATCTTGAAGAACACGGAATAGCCATCGACGATGTAAAGTCCCGCATAGAATGCGGTCGCACCGCCGTCGGGCGGGTACATGCCCACGGCAAGCGCGAGCACACCGAGAAGCCCTGCAACGGTCAGCCAGACCACAGGGCAGCGCGGCGCGTCCTTTTTGAGGACGAGATCGGTGACGAGCACCACCGCCATCAGTGCGGCGATTCCGATCTCCACGGAGATCGCGGTAAAATTCATCGCTTGCAGCATCAGTGCCCACCTCCTAAGATTGTCGGCGCATCCTGAATCAGTTCAAAGAGCGGCGCGAGCGGGGCAACCCCCGTATCCACGACATTCATGAGCAGTCCCGGGAACACACCGAATCCGACGAGGAAGACGCCGAGCACGACGAGCGGCACAATGTCAATCTTGCGCTCATCGGGGAATTTCGCAAAGCGTTCCACACGCGGCCCGAAGAGCACGCGCGCGAGCATGCGCAGGACGTAGAACGCCGTGAAGATGATGCCCGAAACGGCAATCACGGCAATCACGGGATAGACCTCGATGATGCCGACGAAGATCGTGAACTCCGGGATAAAGCCGATCAGCCCCGGCAGCCCGAGCGAGCACAGACCCGCGAGCATAAAGCCGACCGTGATGTGCGGCATATGATGTGCCAGTCCCCAGAGGTCGCCGACGCTGCGCAGCTCCGTCTTCTCATAGACATAGCCGACCTGCGAGAAGAAGAGCGCGAGCATAATGCCGTGCGCAACCATGTAGGCAACCGCACCGCTCACACTCACGACGTTCAGAGCCGCAAAGCCGAGCAGGACATAGCCCATGTGGGAAACCGAGGAATACGCAATCATGTACTTGATGTCGCGCTGCGCGAGCGCAATGTAGGACGCATAGATGACGTTGATCATCGCAAGCACGGCGATCACGGGTGCCCAGAACTTTGCACCGAGCGGCAGAATGAAGAAGCCGATGCGGATGAGCGCGTAGCCTCCGATCTTTTTCAGCACACCTGCGTTGATCATCGAGATTGCCGTCGGCGCGCCCGCATAGCCGTCGGGGGACCAGATGTGGAACGGGAACATCGAAAGATGCGACCCGAACCCGATGAGGAGGAGGAAGAATGCCGTGACCTGTATCTCCCACGAGATATGCCCCATGAGTGCGGCAGTAGCAAGTGCCTCGAAATCGAACGTGCGCATCCCCGACTCGTACGCGCTCACATACAGGAGGAGCACACCGAGCAGCATGAATGCCGAGCCGACGAGCAGGAAGATCGTCATCTTCATCGCCGCATGCTCTTTGCTCACGCGCTCCGACGAGCCCCAGATGAGCACCATCAGGTACGCCGGAATGACAACCATCTCGCAGAGCACAAGGAAGAAGAAGAGGTCGCGCACGAGGAATGCCCCCGACACGCCTGCAATGACGATGAGGAGGAGCACAAAGTACTCCTTCACGCGCTTCTCCACGTGCCACGAGCTGTAGATTGCGGCAAGCCCGACAACACTCGAGAGCAGAAGCATGGGCAGCGAGATGCCGTCAACACCAAGCGAATACGCTACGCCGAGATCCGTGATCCACGGGATGTACTCCGTGTACTGCATCCCGCCGCGCGCCATATCATAGTCCGCATAGACAAAGAGCGTGAGGATGGTTGCGACCATCATCGCAAACGCGGAGAGCTGACGAATCGTATCGTGCAGCCGCCCCGGCAGAAGCGCAATGATGAGTGCTGCCGCAAGCGGGGTCAGGAGAATGACCGAAAGAATCGGAAATGTCATCATCGGAACCCACCTCCCCAGTAAGCGATGATCTGTATCGCCCAATAGAGCGCGTAGCAAAGGAGAATGAGCACACCCGTGTAGAATACGACGACGTACCGCTGTGCCTGCCCGTTCGCAGACTCCGTGAGGAGGTCGCTCGTGGCGAGCGCATACGCCCCCAGACCGATCATAATGTTGTCGAAGATCTTTTCATCGACCCATTTCAGGATCAGCGCCGTGCCGTAGACGAGCCGCTCACGGAAATAACCGTAGAGTTCGTCGATGTAGAACTTGTTATAGACGACGCGGTAGAGGAAACCGTAGCTGCGCTGCTGCATCGCCGTCCGCAAACTGTGCCGCCCGTAGATCTGATAGGCGGCGGCAAAGGCAATCAGTGCAAGCACCGTACTCGTCCCTGCAACCGTCCAGTCGATTGTCTCATGATGCGGTACACCTTCATTGACCCAAACGGAGAAGCCGCCGAAGTACCCCAACGCGCCGCTCACGAGGGTGAGCATAATGAGCATAATCATTGGCCAGCGCATGAATGCGTCGACCTCGTGAGCCTCGTATTTGCTGCGGCTCTCGCCAAGGAACGCCAAAATGAGCAGACGCGCCATATAGAACGCCGTTAGGAAGGACGTGACGGTTGCCATCACGTAGAGCGGGGTGCTCGCGTGCATGACCGCCGCGAGGATCTCATCCTTTGAGAAGAAGCCCGAGAACGGCGGAATGCCCGCAATGGCAAGCACACCGACAAGCATTGCCGCAAAGGTCAGCGGCATCTTTTTCCACAGGCCGCCCATCTTCGTAATGTCCGTCTCATCGTGCAGTGCGTGCATGACGGCACCCGCACAGAGGAAGAGCATCGCCTTGAAGAAGGCGTGCGTCATGAGGTGGAACATCGAGGCGGAGAACGCACCGACACCGACCGCAAGCATCATATAGCCGAGCTGACTGATGGTCGAGTACGCGAGCACCGACTTGAACTTGCGCTGGGTCACGGCGATGATCGCCGCAAAGAGCGCGGTAAATGCACCGAGCCCCGCGATAAAGTCCATCACAAACGGAGATTCACTGAAGATGAAGAATGCGCGTGCGACGAGGTAGACACCCGCCGCGACCATTGTCGCCGCATGGATGAGTGCCGATGTGGGCGTAGGGCCTTCCATCGCATCGAGCAGCCAGACGTGGAGCGGGAACTGTCCCGACTTGCCGATCGCCCCCATAAAGAGCAGGAGGCCGATGACGGTCAGGAAGCCCGTGCCCGCAGCGAGAACATAGGGGGGCACGAGCATACGCAGCTCGATGAAATCCATCGTACCAAACACCATCTGGACGAGCAGGATGCCGACGAGCATCCCGAAATCGCCGATGCGGGTCGTGATGAATGCCTTTTTTGCCGCCTCACGCGCCGAAACCTTGTGATAGTAGAAGCCGATGAGGAGGTACGAGCAAAGTCCGACCCCCTCCCAGAACACGTAGAGCTGGAGGAAGTTGACCGAGACGACGAGCCCGAGCATCGCCGCCGAGAACAGCGAGATGAACGCGAAGAAACGCCCCATCCCCTCGTCGTGCTCCATGTAGCTTACGGAGTAGATATAGACGAGCAGCGAGACAAGCGTCACAATGACGAGCATCATCGCCGCGAGAGGATCGATGAGCACGCCCATTGTCAGCTTCACATCGCCGATCTGCGCCCAGAGTGCCTTCATCACATAGGGATCGTTCATCGTGATCTGATAGTTCACGGTGGCGAGAGCGACGAAGACAGAGAACGCGAACGCAAGAGACATCATCGTGATTGCGATCGTCGCGGAGAGGTTTTTCTCCTGCCGCGTAAACGGCCCGATGATGAGAAATGCGAGCGCAGGGAAGAGTGGGATCAGATAGGCATGCGTGAGTGCAAATGTAAACATATTGCTCCCCTCCCCTAGTCTCTGAGCGTATCCAGTTCATCGACATTCGTCGTGAAGCGGATCTGATACAGACGGAATGCGAGGGCAAGCCCGACGGCGATCTCGGACGCGGCGACCGCAATCGAGAAGAGAGCCATGAGCTGTCCCTCCATGTTGTGTGCATAGAAGCGGTCGAATGCGACGAGGTTGATGTTCACCGCATTGAGCATCAGCTCCACGCACATGAGAATCGGGATGATGCCGCGCCGTGTGAGCAGACCGTAAAGTCCGATACAGAAGAGTACGGCCGCGACAAAGAGCAAATCTGGCAGTCCAATCATGCCGTATCCCCTCCCCTCGCGAGGACAAGTGCCCCGACCATCGCGACGAGCAGCAGCACCGCCACGATCTCAAACGGCAGGATGTACGTGCCGAGCATCAGCCGCGCAATCTCCTGCGCACCCGTAGATGCGCCGAGTTCTCCACCCGGCAAGGGGGAGAGGACGATGCCGAGACCGATGAGGAAGAAGAAGCCGCCCGCGAGCAAACCCGTCACCACGCGGCGAAAGAGCTTCTGCGAGGGGTTCGACTGCGCCATTGAGTCGCGCCGCGTCAGCATAATCGCCATGACAATGAGGACGGCAACCGCGCCACTGTAGACCATCAGCTGCACCGCGCCGAGGAACTCCGCGCCGATATAGAAGTAGATCGCCGCCACACCGATAAAGGAGAGGACGAGGAAGAGTGCGCTGTGCACAACATTTGGGGACAGGACGACACCGAGGGCACCGATGATTGTCACCGCCGCAAGAAAATAGAAGATGATACTCATGCCGTCCCTCCTTTCTGCTCCGTGTTCTTCGTTTCGACGGGCGGCTCCGCCTTCGTCTCAGCCGATTTCTCCGCCACCGGAGATTTTGCTGCGGCGGCTTTTGCCGCAGCTGCCTTGGCTGCAGCCGCCTTCGCCGCCGCCATTTTTTCTGCTGCATCGGCGGGTGCAGCGGGTTTTTCCGCTGCCGCAGGCTTTGCCGTCTCCGGATTCTCCGCCGCCGCCTTCTCCGCCTCGGCTTTTGCCTTCGCGGCCGCCTCCGCCTTTGCCTTGGCAGCGGCTTCCTTCTTCGCCTTTTCCTCCGCTGCCTCAACTTCGACCTGCGCGAGGAATTCCTCCAGATCCGCGCGATCCGCATCCGTCATTGCGTCGTGGGTCATCGTCTCCTTGCTCCACGTCGAGATCGCATATTCCTTGTCCCAGACGAGGGTCTTGACGGGGCAGACCTCCACGCAGAGATTGCAGTAGAGGCATCGTCCGGACTTGTGCACATAGGACTTCATATGACGCTTTTTCTTTGCATCCTGTACAATGGTAAGATCGAGTGCCTTGTTCGGGCACGCATTCGCACACATCGAGCAGCCGATGCAGACACGCCAGTCCATCGCGAGGTTTCCCCCGCGGAAATTATCCGTCATCGGAAGTTTTTCTTCGGGGTAGCAGAACGTTTCCTTCTTGCCCCAGAGATGCTTCCATGTGACGCTCATGCCTGTCAAGAGGCCTTTTCCAAACATCAGAGCCCCTCCTTTAGACAATACCGACGAGATACATCCCGACCCCCGTCAAAAAGACATTGAGGATCGAGAGCGGCACGAGCACCTTCCAGCCGAAGGTGAGGATCTGATCGACGCGCGTACGTGGGAACGTCCATCGGAACCACATGATGAGCAGCACCATGAGTACCGCCTTGAGGGCGAACCAGACGAAGCCCGGCAGGAACTCGGGGCCGCTGTAGCCGCCCAGGAAGAACGTTGTCGCGAGAATCGCCGCCGTCAGGAGGTTCGCGTACTCCGCAAGGAAGAACAGCGCCCAGCGCATCCCCGAGTACTCCGTAAAGGGGCCTGCAATGATCTCGGACTCGCCCTCCACGAGGTCGAACGGCGTGCGGTTCGTCTCCGCGACCGCCGCAATCAGGAAGATGATGAACGCGAGCGGCTGCATGAAGATGAACCAGCTTGTCTGCGCCTGCATCTGCACGATGTCGTCCATGCGCAGAGAGCCTGTAATCATGACGACACCGAGCAGCGAAAAGAGCAGCGGTGCCTCATAGCTGAGCATCTGCCCGACGATGCGCATGCCGCCGATGAACGAGTATTTATTGTTCGACGCATAGCCCCCCATCAGGAACGGCAGAACCGCCTGTCCCGAGACAGCGAACAGGAGGAACACACCCACGTTCACATCGGCGAGTACCGCGCCCGCATCGAACGGGAAGAACGCATAGGCGAGTGCCGCAGGCACAAAGAGCAGTGCGGGCGAGAGTGCCCAGACCACCTTGTCCGCACCGGCGGGCATGATATCCTCCTTGCTCATGAGTTTCAGCATATCCGCGATGGGCTGAAGCAGACCGAAGCGTCCGCCGACGCGGTTCGGACCGATGCGCACCTGGATGAACGCACAGATCTTGCGCTCCGCATAGGTGAAGACAATCGCCGCCATCGAGATGATCCCGAGCAGGATTGCGATGCCGACGAAGGTCATGACAAGATCCACCACAAACGGGATCGGCACAACACTGTAAACAGCAGCGCGCAGCGTGAGTGCAATCGCTCCCAAGAAAGAAAGTTCCATCATTTGCCTCCTTTCTCAGCAGTCCACTTCGCCCATGATCGGGTCGATGGATGAATACGCGGCGACCGAGTCACCGATGAACATACCGCGGCACATCGCATCCAGCCCCTGCATATTGACGAACGAGGGGCGGCGGATGTGGATGCGGTACGGCTTCGTCGTCCCGTCGCTGACAATGTAGAAGCCGAGCTCGCCGCGCGTGCCCTCCGTACGGCTGAACACCTCGCCCTTCGGCGGCTTGATGACCTTGGGTACTTTTTTCCCCATAAAGTCACCCTCGGGCAGACCGTCGATCGCCTGACGAATGATCTTCGCGCTCTCGGCGATCTCATTCAGCTTCACCATGTAGCGATCCCAGTTGTCGCCGTTCTTGCCCACGGGGATGTCAAAGTCAAAGTCGTCATAGACGCTGTAGCCATCCACCTTGCGCAGGTCAAAGGCCAGCCCCGTCGCACGCAGATTCGGCCCCGTCATATTGTAGGACAGTGCCTGTTCCGTTGTCAGCGGCGATGTCCCCACAATGCGGCGGATAAAGATCTCGTTCCCCGTCAGAAGCTTGTTGTACTCCTCAAGAAAAACGGGAACTTCATCGAGAAACGCGCGAATCAGCACCTCTGCCTCGGGTGAGATGTCTTCCTTGACCCCGCCGATGCGGATATAGTGGAAGGTCTGCCGTGCACCGCAGACGAGGTTGAAGATGTCGAGGATCTTCTCGCGGTCGCGGAAACAGTAAAGCATTCCCGTCGACGCGCCCAGATCGTTTGCAAGCGTCCCGATAAAGATCAAATGGCTGTTGATGCGGTTCAGCTCCGCCATGATGACACGGATGTACTCCGCACGCGGTGTCGTCTCGATGCCCGCAAGCTCCTCAACCGCAAGCGCATAGCCGAAATTGTTGTTCATCGCAGAGATGTAGTCAAGGCGATCCGTATAGGGGAGTCCCTGCACATACGTCCTGTCCTCGAGCAGCTTTTCGATGCCGCGATGGAGATAGCCCATGATCGGCGTCGCCTTCACGATGCGCTCACCGTCAAGCTCGAGCTGTACCTGCAGAACGCCGTGCGTCGAGGGATGCTGCGGCCCCATGTTAAGCGTGTAGGTCTCGCTGCGTACCATCAGATCCCCTCCCTTCGGATGCGCGGAATGTTCGGCGGAGGCGGCGGCACAAAGTCCTTGCGCAGCGGATGCCCGACGAAATCCTCATGGTGAAACACGCGCCTGAGATCGGGATGCCCCGTGAACGTGATTCCCATGAGGTCATAGACCTCGCGCTCCTCGAACTCCACGCCCGGGAACACTGCCGTTGCCGACGGGATGACGGGGGCATCGTGATCCAGCGTCACCTTCACCGTCAGCCAGTGCATATGTGTGTATGAAAAGAGATGGTAGACCATCTCAAAGCGATCCTTCCAGTCGACCGCCGTCACATTCTCCATACGCGTCAGCTGCAGATTGCTGTCGTCGCGCAGGAATGTCAGCAGCGCGATGAGTTCATCTGCCCCGATATAGAGGGCGGGACGCTCTGCCTCGGCATCGTACTCTGCATTGGGAAAGGCAAGTCGGATGCCGGCAAGCGCATCGAGAGATACATAGTTTTTTCTCATGCGTTCACCGCCTTCTTCTCCGCCTGCTCCGCCCAGAACGCACGCTCGGCAGCGACCCGTTCGGGGTGTAGAATCTTCTCGCGCAGCTTGAGCATCCCGTCGATCAGTGCCTCGGGACGCGGCGGACAGCCGGGGATATAGACATCCACGGGCAGGATCTCATCCACGCCCGGCACAACGGCATACGAATCCGCAAAGGGGCCGCCCGCAATTGTACACGCCCCCATTGCGATCACATATTTTGGCTCGGGCATCTCCTCGTAGAGGCGTACAATCGGATCTGCCATCTTCCACGTCAGCGTCCCCGCAACGATCAGGAGATCCGCCTGACGCGGACACGGGCGAAACACCTCGTAGCCGAAGCGCGCGAGGTCGAAGCGCGCCGTCGCCGTGCTCATCATCTCGATTGCACAGCAGGCAAGCCCCGAAGAGAGCGGCCAGATCGAGCTCGCATGCGCCCAGCGCAGAAGCTCGTCGAGCTTCACCACGAAGACATTGTGCCGCAGGCTTTCGGGAACGCGATCCGCTATCTCCATGTGAGATCCCCCTTTCGCCACGCATAGCCAAGGCCGAGCGCGAGAATTCCGACGAAGACGAACATCTCGAGCAGCGCGAACAGCCCCAGCATCTGGAACTCCACCGCCCACGGATAGAGGAACACCGTCTCGATGTCAAAGACGATGAAGAGCAGCGCGTAGAGGAAATACCCCGCGCGGAACTGCACATACGGCGAGCCGATCGGGTCGACACCGCACTCGTAGGGGATGTATTTCTGCGGTGACGGCTGCTTCGGCTGCAAGAGAAATGCAGGACCGAGCGCCATGACAGGAAACAGCAGCGCCACCACGAGAAAAATCCCCAGACTTCCAAACTCTCCCATACACAGGCCTCCTTATTAGAGTATAAAATAAATACATAGGGAAAATAAATAATCAGAAACAATAATTGTAAGGTAAAAAAATTATGTCAAAACACGTGGTACTAGATAAAATTTATAATTAATGGAAGAAACAATAAAATCTATGTATAATATACCCGAAAAGCATTTCTTTTACAAGGAAAACGGCGAAAAAACTTCCTTATGTATAAGTAACAAAAACCTATCATGGAATGCACCGAATCCCGCTTCGTCATTTGAAAGAAATGGCTTTTCCTGCTATAATCATAAGCAATATCGGGGAACGCTTCGTTGATCGGAGCAACAAGTTCTCAAGCCAGAAGGAGTTTTTTACACAATGCTGTTACACCGAAAATCCGTCGAACTGCTTGCCCCGGCGGGCACATGGGATGCCATGACCGCAGGCATTGCAGCGGGTGCGGATGCCGTCTATCTCGGCGGCAAACATTTCAATATGCGTCTGCACGAGGGCGACTTCAATTTCGATGACGAGCGCCTGAAGGCAGCCGTCGACTACGCGCACGCGCACAATGTTGAGCTCTACGTCACGCTCAACAACCTCATCAGCAACGAGGAGCTGCCCGCGCTACGCGAATACCTCGCCTACCTCAACGAGATCCGCCCCGACGCAATCCTCGTCCAGGACTTCGCCGTACTCGAACTCGTACACGAGATGGGCATCACCGTCCCCCTGCACACCTCCGTCATGATGAACACGCACAACGAGCACGCCATCGAAAAACTCAAGGAGTATGGCATCACGCGCATCGTCGTCGGGCGCGAGATGACGCTCTCCGAACTCGCACTTTTCCGCACGCGCACGGGCATAGAGGTCGAGTACTTCATGCACGGCGATATGTGCATCTCCGAGAGCGGTCAATGCATCCACTCGGGGGTGCTCTTCGGACAGAGCGGCAATCGCGGACGCTGCATGAAGATCTGCCGCTGGCCGTTCGCCCTCATCGACGAGACGACAGGAGAAGTGCTCGATGCGAACAGCCCCGGGCCGTATAAGCTCGCACTCAAGGATATGTGCATGTACCGCTCCATCCCCGCACTCATTCAGGCGGGGGTCTATTCGTTCAAAATTGAGGGGCGGATGCGTTCGCCCGAGTTCATCGCGCGGCTCGTCTCTACCTACCGCAAGGCAATTGATGCCTACATTGCAGACCCGAATGGCTACACAACGGATGAGGAGGGCTGGCGTACACTCTACGACAACCGTGTACGCGACTACACGACGACGTTTGCATTCGGACAGCCGACGGCTGTCGACATCGGCATGACGGGCGAGCGCGAACCGCGCTTCTTCAGCCAAGCGGTCGAAGAGGCGGGCTTTGCCGACGAGGTGCTGCGCGCCGAACGCCCGATTGAAAAGGAAAATGCGCCGAGCCGCCATCTCAGCGTTCGCGTCGGCACGGTCGATGCTGCGCGTGCGGCGGTGGATGCGGGTGCCGATACCGTCTATGTCGGCGGCGAGGCATTCCGCCCCAACCGCCCGTGGAAGCTCACGGACTACGAGGATCTCGTCCGCTATGCAGCAGGACGCGCACGCGTCGTCGTGAACACACCGCGCACGACCATGCGCCGTGAGTGCGGTGAACTCGAACAGTTCTTTGCCGCACTGAACGACATCGGCGTTGACGGCATCATGGTCGGCAACCTCGGCACGCTGAAGCTCGCACGCACGCTCACGAAGCTGCCTGTGCAGGCGGACCATTCGTTCAACATCTTTAACCACCTCGCAATCACCTTTCTCAAGGAGAACGGGCTCACGATGGCGACCGCCTCCTACGAGCTTTCGTTTCAGCAGCTGCGTCAGATCGTCGAGAACGCTGTGCTGCCCGTTGAGGCAGTCATCCACGGTGCATACGAGTCGATGATCTGCGACTACAATTTCCCCGCGATGTCGCTGCCGAACTACAGCGACCTCGCTGCACCCGAGCTGTTGGATCGCCTCTACGCGTTTCGTGACGAGGCGGGCGGCGTGCACTCCATCCGCATCGACCAGTACGGGCGCAACCACCTCTACTTTGCAAAGGATCTGTGTCTCTATCCCTACTTGGAGAAGTTCAACGGACTCGGCTCCTATCGCATCGAGGCGCAGGACTATACGGCGGACGTGACCGCAGAGATCGTCCGCATCTACCGCGCTGCACTCGACCGCCTCGCGGCGGGCAGTGACGGCTATCGGACAGAGGATTTCGAGCGGCTCACGGAGATTTCGCCGCGCCCACTCGGCATTGGCACGTACCGTTTCCGCCAGAGCCGTAATTCAATCTGATACTAGAAAGAATACTTCATGGACACAGCTTCCTCGAACGAGAAGAACTATATCGGCGCAGCCGCCATCCTTGAGAAAAAGCAGAAATACATCATGCCCTGTCTTGGGCATTTCTACAGCGAGCCGCGCCAGATCGTACGCGGCGAGATGCAGTACCTCTACGACAGCGAGGGCAGGAAATATCTTGACTGCTTTGCGGGTGTCTCCGTCATCAACTGCGGGCACTGCAATCCCGCGATCAATGCCGCCGTCACAGAGCAGCTGAACACGCTCCAACACGTCTGCAACATCTACCTCACGGAGAACTTCGTCAACCTCGCCGAGCAGCTTGCACGCATCACACCGGGAAAACTCCAAAAAAGCTTTTTCTGCTCCACGGGCACAGAGGCGAACGAGGGTGCAGCACTTCTCGCCCAGGTTGCCACGGGCAGCAGCGAGTTCATCGCTCTGCGCGGCGGTCTCCACGGGCGCACGAAGCTCACGATGAGCCTCACGGGCATCTCCATGTGGCGCACCGACCCGAATCCCGTCGGCGGCATCCACTTTGTCAAAAATCCCTACTGCTACCGCTGCCCGCATCAGCATACGCCCGAGGAGTGCGGCATTGACTGCACCTACGAGCTCGAGGAAACGATCAAAAGTGCCACCTCTGGGCGTCCTGCCGCATTTATCGCGGAGACCATTCAGGGCAATGCTGGCATCATCGTCCCGCCCAAGAACTACTTCAAACGCGTCAAGGAGATCCTCGACCACTATGGCGTGCTCTTCATCGCGGACGAGGTGCAGACGGGCTTTGCGCGCACGGGCAAGATGTTCGCCATCGAGCATTTCGGCGTCACGCCCGACATTATGACCATGGCGAAGGCACTCGGCAACGGTGCACCCATCAGCGCATTCATCGCCACGCCTGAGGTCGCGGATACCTACACGAAGCCCGGCGCATCGACACTTGGCGGCAACCCCGTCTCCACAACGGCAGGCCTTCATGTCATTCGCTATATCGAGGAGCACGATCTCATCGGAAACGCCGAACGGCGTGGAGTGCAGCTGCGTGCAGGCCTCAGGGAAATCCAGAAACGCCATCCCATCATCGGCGATGTGCGCGGACTCGGACTGATGGTCGGCGCAGAGTTCGTCCACGCGGACAAATCCCCCGCCGCCGCCGAACTCGACATGGTACTTGAAGAGCTCAAAAACAGGGGCTTTATCATCGGCAAGAATGGCATCGGACGCAACGTCATGGCGTTTCAGCCGCCGCTCATCATCACCGAGGACAATATCAACGACGTACTGAACGCCGTAGAGCTCGTCCTCACAGAGAAAGGACTCTAAAGGGTGCATTATGGCAAAACGATACTACGATCTTACGGTCGCGGGCTGCAAGCGCAGTCTCCCCATCCTCAACCTGAGTGACAGTCTTGCAATTGCCGGCTTCGTCATGCTCGGCGATGTCGAACTCTGCGAAAACTGTGCGCGTGAACTCGCAAAGAAGGTGCCCGCCGAAGCCGAGATCATCATGACCGCCGAGACGAAGGGAATCCCCCTCGCGGCGGAGCTTGCACGGCAGATTGGAATGCCCTACTACATCACAGCACGCAAATCTGTCAAGGCATACATGGAAGATCCCATCTGGGTCGAGGATGAATCGATTACGACAATGGGCAAGCAACGGCTCTATCTCACGCGTGCGGATATCGACCGCATTGCGGGGCGCAAGGTGCTCCTCCTCGACGATGTCATCAGCACGGGCGGCTCCATGACGGCACTCAGCAATCTCGCCGAAAAGGCGGGCGCACACGTCGTCGGACAGGCTGCCGTGCTTGCCGAGGGCGATGCGGTAAAGCGCACGGATATTATCTTCCTCGAGTCGCTGCCGCTCTTTGAGGCAGAGTAGAGAGGATAGGTAGGCTTCCTTGCATCAATATCTCTTCTACATCGGAGACTTCCCCATCCGCTCGTACGGTGTCGTCATCTCCCTCTCCATCCTGCTTGCGACGGGTGTCGGCTACTTCCTCGCAAAGACGGACGGACGCGGCTATGAGAAGCACATTCCCGATCTCGGCATCTACTGCGGCATCGCGGGACTCCTCGGCGCGCGGCTCTGGGACGTGTTCTTCTTCGACTGGGACTACTACCAGCACCACCTGACCGAGATTCTGAACGTCTGGCAGGGCGGCATGGCGATCCAGGGCGGTGTCTTTCTCGGTGTGCTCGTCGGCATCCTCTACAGCCGAAATCACAAGCTCGACACCATCCACTTTATGGACATTGCCGCTCCTGCGATTGTCCTCGGACAGGCGCTCGGCCGCTGCGCAAACCTCCTCAACGGGGATGCCTTCGGCGCACCGACGGGCAGCAGCTACGGCATCCTCTACCCCGACACCACCCTCGCGCACCACACCTACGGTGCGCAGCCGCTCTGGCCGGCGGAGGTCTGGGAGGGGCAGCTCGACATCGTCATCTTTGCGCTGCTGCTCATCTTCCGCGCACGTGGACACGCACGTGGACAGTGCTTCGCCCTCTACGTCATGCTCTACAGCCTCGTGCGCTTCGCCCTCGAGTACCTGCGCGGCGACTACACGGAGAAATACCTCGGACTCTTTACCAGTGCCCAGATGACCAGTCTCGGCTTCGGTCTCGTCGCCCTTGGCTTCTTCCTCTGGCTCGGACTGCGAAAAGAAGCTGTACCAACAGAAGTAGAGTTTTTTCCTCAGGAGCGTAAGAAACGCCGGAAGAAATAATCCCTGCATACATGGCGTATGAAGGGACTGTTACACAAAGTTTTTTGACCTGCCCCCCTCTTTAAGTCTAACTTTGGGGGGCAGGTCATTACATATTGGGATACAATCCCTTTTTGATCGCACGCAAACCATCAAGCGTCTTAATTCCCGGCGTGTAAATATAGCCAAAGGGAATCATATAGATACGCTTGTTTTGCACCGCACGCAGTGAGTTCAAGCGCACATTTCGAAAGAATGCCTCCGACTGCGCACGATGCCGCTCATCGAAATATACCGCAAATATTACATCGGGATTCTGCAGGATCATCTCCTCCACACCTGCCGATTCACTTTGAAGGGGCATACGCCCGCCCAAACGCCGTACCATATCTCCCACGATCCAGCCCTCATCATAGTTCATGACCTCGTTCCCATCAACCTCCACAACCATGACATCCTGCTGCTTCACCCTGTCATCCGTCCAGTCAATCTCCAACTCCGCATAAATATCCCGTATGACAGCATTCGTTTTCTCTTGCACGTCAAAAATCTGCCCCATATCATCTAAGAACTTACACTCATCTTCGATGGTCGCGGATTTTTTCACATGATTGGAAGTCGCGACAACATAGGATGGGATACTGCGCGCCTCCCACCATCGGATGCTGCCAAATCGGTGCGGAGAGAATGCAGATTTCCACCCAATAATAAAATCCGGCTGATAGGAAATCAGCTCTTCACGACTGATAAGCCGAGAAGAAATATGCGGTATTTTTTTGATCTCCTCCGGATATTCCCTTTTCAAATTTTCATAAAGGCCGCTTGCCGTGTTGCTAATTGATGCCCCAATAATCCGATCCCCAATCCCCAGCGGGATCAGGGTATTCAGCAAAACGCCATCGCATACAAAAACGCGGGAAGGTATTGTTGTGAGATAAATGGACCGTGGCTCCTCATTCGTATCAATATTTTGAATCTCGATTGACTCATGTCGTATATCATTAACGTAATTATTGCGCGGCTCGTCCATAACAGGATATGGATCCCGAACCATTGCAGCCGCTATGATAATGCCCCCCATAACAAACAATAACAGAATAGATTTTTTCATTGCTATAACACCTCAAACATAATGGCAAGTGGTTATCGAACCAACTTGCCATTATATTCTATGGAATTCTTAGAACGTATACTTCGCACCGATCATGAAACGACGTCCCGCCTCCGGCCAAGAGCCTTTTCCATGATACTCTGACACAATCGTTTCGTAGGATTGATTCGTGAGATTTGACACCGATGCATAGATCGTCATGTCATCATGCAGCTTGTAATTGATGTTGAAATCGAGCAGGAGTGCGCGCGCACTCGTAAATGCCGCCGTATTGCAGCCCGTATACCACGTTCCCGTCAGCGATGTATTGAGTTTGCCGTTCTCATAGACGAGATCCGCCATATAGACATTTGCAGGGCGCATGTCATTGATGGCAGCATTAACATTTCCGTTCGCCCATGTGAGTGCAGGGTCAAAGATGAGTCCATCCTTTGCAGAGAACTTGTCAAAGGCATGGGTGTAATTCAGCGTCAGCGACCAATGCGGGCGGAAACGGTGCGAAAGAGAAAGGTTGAACGCCTTCTTTACCTCTTTTGCATTGATGGACTTCGCAGTAAAATCTCCTTCATCATCGTCCCAAACGCTGTACTCCGTAATTGCATTGGCCATGTGCGTATAATTGTAGTGAACGGCAAGCGATGTGTCCTTGCTGAATGCGTGACGAACACCCACCGTCCATACATCGCCCTTTTCATCTTCGAGCGGACGCGGACCAAGATCGTTCGTATAGTCGTCCACCTTGATGGGACGGTGTATCCGGCTGTAGCCGAAATATGCACTCGTCGCCTTGTCAAAAGCATACTGCGTATTCAGTGACGGCGTAAAAATAGCGCCGCCCGAGGTTCGAATCGTTGATTCCACATCGGTTTTTGTCCGTTGACCGATGTCATTATAGCGTGCATAACGTACCGCAGGGGTCAGTTCCCATTTATCCGAGAGGAAAATCTTGTCCTGAAGATAGCCCGTCAGCGTACTGCGCTCCAAATGGTATATCTTTCCAGTACCAAGATAGATATGATCATACTCCGAACTGTCATACGACCATGTCGTCAGCACATTATGCTTCCCATACGCCTTACCAAGCTGCAGTTGGATTCCCTCATTGCCGAGACGGTCATACCACTTCCGAAAATCTCGCCCTTTGTAATGAGCCTTTGCCCATGCATACCATTCTGGGGTCTCCGGAACGGGCGTATCAGCAAGTATGTCCTCCTGTCCGTTCGATCCCCAATAACGCTCATTCTGCTGATAGACGCGCACAAAACTTTCCATCCCGCTGTCACGATGGAACACATAGGTCAAATCGTGATTGTTCTTGTTATAGGCGCTGAATGCTCCCGTTGCCGCCCAAATTGCCCACTTGGTACGGAATCCTGGGAATACAGACTCTCCCTTCGGGCTCCTTGGTGTCAGCCAATGCCTCTTAATGCGCTCCCAGTCCGTCGGATTAAAGTATTTATGGTCGGGCGCCGCCATCGGATAGTCTGCATCACTCTGCATGTGATTATGCGCAAAACGCAGCGTATGATTCTTGTCGAAATCGTAGTCGATACGGATATTCGCGGCCTCATCCTTATACCCCGTATTGACAAAGGTATAGGTGTTGCCGCTGAGACCGTCCTTATATTTGGAATCACCGCTCATCTCGCGGCTCAGCCCGACAAAGTATTTGAGACGGTTCTCATCGAGACTGCCTGCATAGCTGAGTTTATAGTTATGACGATGCCACGAGCCCGTCGAAATGTCGAGTGTCCCCTCCGTTTGATCGATACCTTTACGCGTGATAATGTTGATGACGCCACCCGTTGCGTCTGAGCCGTAGATCGAAGCGCCAGGTCCCTTGATGACTTCAATCTTCTCGATACCATTCATGTTAATTACTTGGTTAATATCGACATTTGCCTTTGTCTCAGCATCGGAGTAGGATCCAAAGATATCGCTCACAGAATTATCAACACGCCGTCCGTCAACAAGTACAACAACGCGATCATCACCGTTGATACTCACAACATTATGATTGTTGGCGATCTGAAACTCACCGCCGCGAAATCCTGGCGTGCGGACTAAAACCCCCGGTACATGCCGCAGTGCATCCGTCAGCTGCTCATAATGCCGTTTCTCTATCATATCCCGATCAATGACATTCACGTCGCCGCCCGTGCGGTAGTAGGACTGCTCCGTGATCACGTTGCCAAATGGGTCTTTGAGTTCTCCCTCGACCTCAATATCCTTTGTCGTATAAGAAACGGATTCTGTTGTTTCTTCAGTGGATTCAGACTCGTTCACTTCCTGTGCATGAACGTCAAGTCCCCCGTACGCAACAGTTGACAGTAAGATGCCAAGCACAGCAGACTTCTTCAGGTTCTTCTTCATTCAATCGGTCTCCTTATCACACATAGGTCACAAATACGGCTATACATTTATGGAAACAATGTCCGAATGCGTACATCCACATTTCGTTTCCAGTAATGCCATCGGCAAATCCGGTGAGATCCGCCTGATCGTCACAATCGCAACAAAACAAAAAGCCTTCTTGCTCGCTGGCAAAAAGGCATACAAAAAAATCTTATCGCGCCTTCCTGTCTCTCGCAGGGACGATACAGCGTTCCAACGAGGCAGTTCTTCTGGCTCTGCATCCTCGTCCTCCCCCGCCTTCCCGGTTTCCCAGTGACGTGTTGGGGGCGACTCCGCATCACAGCTGCGGGACAGCGCAGGTCTTTCACCTGCTTCTCTATTAAGCGCGGCGCACACCTCATCGGCAAATAATTCAATTATAATTTGGCTCTCAAGAACCTTATGTAGGGTATCATACTCCAAATTGTGTGTCAAGACAATTTTTTCTTAAATTCATTTGTTTTAGGCATATAAATAATTACTAGCAATCATATTCCCTGCGTTATGTCATTATTGTTTCGGATATCCCTGGGAGAGCTTGCCTCACAAATATAAAGGGAACAATTTCTATAGATGATACGAAATCACAATATTCCCATCTCCAAAGCGGTGAATTCTTGCCCGCACACCATACAATTCATAGATAAACTCATCTGTGAAAATCTCCTCGGGGGTTCCCTCTCTCAATATCATGCCGTCTTTCATCGCAATAATTCGATCGCAGTATGAGGCGGCGACATTGAGATCGTGAATCGCGGCAATCACCGTCAGATTCATCTGCCGAATATTTTCCATGATCTCCAATTGGTAGCGAATATCCAGATGATTCGTCGGCTCATCGAGAATCAGACAGGCAGTCGACTGCGTGAGCGCCCGCGCGAGAAGCACGCGCTGCTGCTCGCCGCCCGACAGACTGGAAAAGGGCTGCTCCTCAAAGGCTTCCATCCCGGTGAATGCCAAATAGCGCTTGGCAAGTTTATAGTCCTCTTCATGATAGCGCTCCAACATGCGCTTGTGGGGACTGCGCCCCATCAGAACGACCTCCAACACGCTGAAATCAAACGAGAACGCATGATGCTGGGCGAGCACAGCCTGTCGTGTCGCCGTTTCCCGTACCGAAAGATCATCCAGACGATCCCCGCCAAGGAACATGGTGCCGCCATCCGGACTGAGCACACGATAGATGCACTTGAGGAGCGTGCTCTTTCCACTCCCGTTCGGGCCGATAATGCCGACGAATTCCTTATTATGTACCGCAAGAGAAATTTTATTTAAAATCTGCCGCCCATCAAAACTCTTTTCCAACGCTTCTACGCGAATATCCATCACATGCTCACCCCACCTACGCGCCGCCAAAACCATACGTCCGCTTCACCATCAGATAGATAAAGCAGGGCGCTCCGATCATCGAAATCAGAATCCCGATCGGCAGTTCGGTCTGCGGAATAATCACGCGGCAGAGCACATCTGCCCAGACGAGAAAGATTGCGCCGGAGAGCGCTGCAATCGGCAGCAGCCTCCTGTGATCTGCGCCGACCAGCATGCGGCTGACGTGCGGGACGATAAGTCCGACAAAGCCGATCATGCCCGCCGCATAGACCGCAAAACCAACGAGAAGTGCACTGACAAGCAGATATGCTTGCCGATATCTATGCAGATCCACGCCGAGCGTGATCGCCGTATCATCTCCGAGGAGCATCAAATTCAAAATCTTTGCCTGCGTGTAGAAAAAGAACGGTATGATAATGCTCATCGGAATCATCACCTGCAGCGTCGACCATTTCGCCCCCGCCATGCTCCCCATCAGCCAGTATGTGATGGACTGGATGCCGTCCTTATCGTTCGCAAAGTAGACAATGAAACTGGCAAACGCGCTGCATACAGCGCTGAGCGCCATGCCCGCGAGCAGGAGCTTCACTGCATTCGCACGCCCTCCCATATTCGCAATGAAGACAATCGCAAGCGATATGGCAAAGGCACCGATGAATGCGGCGATCCCAACGAAGTTCTCACCCAGTGATACGCCAACACCAAGCAAAATTGCTGCCGTTGCGCCGAGAGAGGCACCGGAAGAAACGCCCAGAATATAGGGGTCAGCAAGCGGATTTTTCACAATCGCCTGCATGATGACACCCGATGTTGCAAGCCCCGCACCAATACACGCAGCCATGAGAATACGCGGCATACGGAGCAGCCATACAATATCATGCAGCGGCCCCTGCCCCGGCGCATCAATCGGCACACTGCTGCGCAGGGAGTCATAGACTGCGGATACCACATCTCCGACAGATAGGGATACCGTGCCAATCGTCAGTGCGCCCGCCATGCTGACGAGCAAAATCAAAAATAGTTCGAGAAGGATTACGGCATGCCGCCAATCTTTACGATTCATAATTCCGGATACAGCCCCCTCTTGATCGCCCGAATACCCTCCAATGTGTTGACTGCCGGGGTATACATATACCAGAACGGCAGCATATAGATCCGCTTGTTTTTCGATGCCTTCAACGAATTAAAGCGCACATCTCCTAAAAATTCCTCCGCATGCTTTCCGTGTTGAGGATTAAAATACACTACAAATATGACATCCGGATCATACGCAAACAGCACCTCTTCGCTCACACGACGGCTGGTAACAGGCATGTGCCCCCCCAGACGCTTCACCATATCTCCTACAAGCCATCCATCATCATAATTTGTAATCGCCCGTCCATTGATCTCGATAACCATAACGTCTTGCTTTTTTTGCTGCGCGATCCACTCACCATCCTTTTCCAGCTCAGCATGAATGGAATGGATAAGAGAATCCGTCTGATCTTTCACCTCAAAAATACGCCCGATATCATCCAGAAATTTACATTCGTCCTCAATAGTACCGTACTTCAATACATGATTCGATGTCGCAGCAATATAGGTATTGACCCCGCGTTCCTGCCACCATGAAACAGTTCCAAACCGCGACAATGTAAAGGCGGACTGCCATCCCATGATAAAGTCCGGAGCATAGGCGACAACCTGCTCCCTGTTCATTCCCTGCGGCGCGATATGCGGTACCTTCTCAAGCTCCTCAGGATACTCCTGCCGAATCCTCTCGTATGCGCCGCTCGACGCCCCACTGATCGATGCGGCAACGATCCTGTCGCCCTGTCCCAAAGCCAGCAATGATTCCAAAATACTGCCCTCACTCACAAAGACGCGTGATGGTATCTCTGTCAAATAGATTGAGCGTGGCTGCTTTGCCGTATCAAAGGTCTGTATCTCTACGAGATTCTGCCCCGTCTGGTGGATCAAAGCCTTTGTTTCAGACTCATCTCTATATATGGAGGAGCGCTCTCTCCCGAGCAAAAGGATCACGACTATAACGAGAACAACCAATAAGATCGAAATTCTTCTCATAAATAGAGCCCCTCAAACACAATGGCAAGCAGTCGCCCCCCCGCTTGCCATCGTGTATCTACATTTTAGAATGTGTATTTTGCGCCAATCACAAACGAACGACCGGGCATAGCCGCAGAGCCGATGCCATTGCGCGCGTTATACGTCGTTTCATAAGATTGATTTGTGAGATTGCTGACCACCATGTATACGTTGAAATCCTTCGCCACCTGATAGTTGATGTTCCAATCGAGGAGAAGGAATTGCCGCGAGGTAAATGCGCTCGTATTATTCCCCGTATACCAGTTTGCAAGCAATCCGGTATAGAGCTTCCGATTCTCATAGGAAAGATTCAGCGCATAATGATTTGCGGGTCGCAGGCGGTTGATCTGTACATTGATATCGTCAGCACTGACATATCCCCAGTTCGGATCGATTCTCATACCGTCTTTTGCCGACCACTTATCATACATGTGATCGTATGAGGCGCTCAGTGTCACATGGGGATTAAACTGATGATCCAGCGTTATGTTGAACGCGGTCTTCTTTTCCCGTGCATTGACCGCCGTTGCCGCAAAATCATTCAAACGGGTTGACCAGATGGGCAGCGTCGCAACAGCATTTGTCATATCTGTCCAGTTGTAGTTCACACCGATGGAGGTCTTATTGCCGAGCAACTTTTGCAAACCGATCGTCATTACATGACCTTCCTCGTCCTCCAACATGTTCGGATATTCCCCATTTGCAGTCGAATAGTCTCCCTCACGCAGTGGGCGGAAAATACGCGTCCAGCCAAAATACATACTCATCGTGTCGTCGAACATATACTGCGTATTGAGCGCATAGGTCAGTGCACTTGTCTTGCCCTTTCCCTGTTGCGTATCGCTAGAATTCGTATTCTCAAAGGAACTGTAATGCGAATAGCGCAACGCTGGAGTAACATCCCACTTGTCCGATACATGGATCTTATCCTGCACATATCCCGTTATTGTGTCACGAGACAGATGTGTCACGGAATAATCTCCCGCTCTCCGATTGCGCCACGTATAGTTTTTCGCCTTGTCATAATTGAAATCTGCAATAACATCATGCTTGCCAAGCGACTTTGCATATTGCAGCTCTATTCCGTTGTTTTCCTCACGGTGCCAGTCTGTGACAGGCGACACGCCCCCCGTCTTTGCTACCCATTCATCCATCGCCTTTTTATCCCCACCTGGGAACGGCGCCAAATGTTCTTTCATCCACGCATACATTTGCTCATAAGTAGTTCCTGTCGGGAACGTATTGTTGTATTCATCATAACCTACACCGGCACCATTTCCACCGCCGCCGCCGAATTTCGAAAATTGAAATGCAGCGCGCCCCCTATAAATATGGTTCTGATAATAGGCACGGACGAAGCTCTCCATTCCCTTATCTTTATTGAAGGTATATACCAAATCCCAGTCGTTATTATTAAAGTCGTTGGAGATGTCATACATATATCGTGTCAGATAGACATTGTGATACCCCGGCTGACGCTGATCCGTCCACCATTGCCCCTTTTCTGTGAGCTTGTGGTTCGAATCGTAGCGCCCCACGACGATCTCGAATAAAATACGGTACCAATCTCTTTCATTCCAATACTTTGCGCTCGGTGTTGCAACGGGATAACCATCCCGTCCGCTTTTGTGGTTATACCATAACCTCAAGCTATGCTTTTTGTCAAAATCCTTGTCGATTCGAATATTTGCTCCGTCTTCTCTATAACGAGAACCCGGCAGGCGAATGACATCACCCGTCTGTCCGTCCTTGAATTCTGTATCGCCGGACATCGTGCGATTCATCGAAACAAAATAATGCAGAGAGTTATCATGATCCAGAGAACCGGAATAGCTAAATGAATAATTATGCTTATTCCACGACCCGCTTGCCAGATCAATCGTCCCAACTGTGCTGTAGCCACCTTTGCGCGTAATGATATTAATTACGCCGCCGGTTGCATCCGGTCCGTAAGCTGAGGCGCCGGGGCCCTTGATCACTTCAATCTTTTCGATATTTTCCATATTCGTGACCTGATCGAGATTGACGCCCGTAGATTTTGTGCCACGTCGGCTCGAACCGCTGATACGTTGGCTCGCAGCATTGTCAACGCGGCGCCCATCGACCAGAATAATGACACGCGAATCACCATTGATCAGAACACCATTGTTATACGCTACATATCCATACTCACCGCCGCGATACCCGGGATTCTGGAAGGTCACGCCGGGAATCCGTTTAATTGCCTCTGTCACATCTGTGTAATGCCGCTTCTCAATTTCTTCGCGTGTTATGACCTTCACATCACCGCCTGTGCGGTAGTATGACTGTTCCGTTACCGTGTCATTGTGATGTTGTATAAATAAAGTTGACAACTTCTCTGCAAGGATTTTAGATAAAGTCAAAGAGGAGAAGGAGAGATCAAAATGGCAACAAACAGACAATACGATCACGAATTTAAGGTGCAGGCAATCAAGCTGGCGCAGGAAATCGGTCAGGCGAAAGCCGCCAAAGAGCTGGGAATTTCCAAGAACACAATGTATACATGGATGCGTGCTCATCGGCTTGGATATTTGGATCTTGGGTGTGGCACGCAAACACCGCAGAGTGCCCTAAGTCTGCACGAGGAACTCGTACAGCTTCGTGCACAACTCAAAGCACAGGAGAAGGAAATTCGACGGCTAAAGAAAGAGAATGACTTTCTGGAGGAAGCAAGCGCTTTTTTCGCCGCGAGCCGTCTGAAGTCAACAAAAACGAACGCATGAAGTTGATTGCGTTCAAGACCTCAGATGGCGCCCTCAAAGGAAATATCAGCTTCTGCTGCAAGATGCTCCATGTCACGAGACAGGGATTTTATCAGTATTTGACGAGCAAAGACCGCCCATGGAAATATCAGGAACTTGCCGACGCCATGATGCAGATTCATGCAGAGGACGAATGCAACGACACCTACGGAAGAATCCGCATGTATCAGGCACTCAAGATCAAACAGCCGGAAGGCGTCCGTATTCCGAGTGAACGAACTGTTTACCGTGTTATGGAAGAGATTGGCTTAAGTCATCGCCCCAATCATAGACCGAACGGTATCACCAAAACAGATCATAAGGCACAGATGTCAGAGGATCTCATGGGGCGCGATTTTACTGCCGACACACCTCTTTCCAAGTGTGTCACTGACATGACAAAGATTCCGGCGTATGACGGAAAACTCTACATTTCAGCACTCTTTGACTGTTATGATGCCAGCGTGCTCGGACTGTCTATGGACACGAACATGAAGGCTTCTCTATGCGTAAGGATGCTGGATAACGCTATGCTCTCCTACCCAAAGCTCAGGGGAGCAATCCTGCACTCGGATCGCGGCAGCCAGTATACGAGTCAGCTGTATCGGGAGGCAATTCATACCTATGGGATTCGTCAAAGCATGAACAGTGCCGGTGGACGCTGTCATGACAATGCGCGCTGTGAGAGTATGTGGGCGCGCATGAAGTCCGAGCTGCTCTATGGACGCTATGACACAAAGAAGATGACAATCGAAGAGTTGAAGGTACTGGTTTGGCGATACTTCATGAGCTATTGGAACAACCGTCGGATTTGTTCAACAAACGGGGGGCTTCCTCCGATGGTGAAGCGGCGTCAGTTCTATGACTCTATTGCCGCAGCTACTTAAGCGTTCATTCCCTTGTGAGAAATTTGTCAACTGTTCTTGACAATATCATTGAACTGGTTGACCGTCTGCTCCGCCTCTACGACGATATTGTCAATCGTATAGTGCTGGAGATTCTCATCGTGTCCTGCATACGCAAAGTTCTGACCCATACCTGCACTGACAAGCGCGGCCAGAATCGACAGAGTAAGATTCCTTTTTTTCATAAAAATTTTACCTCCCTGTTAATCGGACAGTATTTCCCTGTCCCATATTTCCCATTGCTTTATCCAGTCTTAGCGATAAAGCAAAATACAGCGTGATACATTTGCTGCATTAAAAAGCAAACAAAAAGCCTTCTTGCTCCCCACAGCAAAAAGGCACACGAAACACATAAAAATAATCGCGCCTTCCTGTCTCTCGCAGGGACGATACAGCGTTCCAATCGGGCAGTTCTTCTGGCTCTGCTTCCTCGTCTTCTCCGCCTTCCCAGTTTCCCAGTGACGTATTGGAGTTGACTCTGCATTACAGCTGCGGGACAGCGCAGGTCTTTCACCTGCTTCTCTATAAAGTGCGATGCACACCCGATCGGCAAAGTATTCAATTGTGATTTAATTCCCAAAATCTTTCCGTAGATTATCATAGAATAAACAAAACGTCAAGGGATTTTAATCGAAATCACTGTCTTTTACATAGAATTACTATTGGTAATCGTATTCCATACTGTTAATCATAGGTTCATTGTAAAATGAAATCGGACACATAAAAAAGTAGAACATACAGAATCAATCTGGTAAAATATCTTTGCACAAACACCACCAGGAGGTTCTGTATGTCCCACGCACATTCTACCACAAAACGCCGCACATTCAAACACTTAAACGCCTATCAGCGCGGGCAGATCGAGGCGATGCTGCGTCTTGGTGTTCCCAAGGTGAAAATCGCCAAAGACCTTGGCATCGCCCGCTCCACTTTGTACGAGGAAATAAAGCGCGGCACGGTAACGCAGAAGCGTTCCGATTGGACGTACTACGAGCAGTATTTTGCACAGTCCGGTCAAATTCGCTATGAGCGCAATCGTGAGAACTCCGGAAAACCGTCCAAATTTAACGCAGCACACGACTTCATCCGGTATGTAGAAAATGCCATTCTCAAAGACAAACACTCTCCTGATCCTTTGGAAATTGGGAACTTGACACCATCGTCGGAAAAAAGGGAACGGATCCTGTTCTACTTGCCGCAGATGAACGTAAGAAGCGAAAAAGACATCTTATAAAGATTCGTGCAAAGACCGCAGAGGCGGTTGCCGAAGGGCTTGCCAAACTAAGAGAGCTCTATGGGGCACAATTTTCACAGGTATTTCGTACGATCACCTGCGACAATGGGAGCGAGTTTGCTCGTCTGCAAGAAGCTGTTCCGGAGGTGAAGGTGTACTATGCTCATCCTTACGCCCCTTGGGAACGTGGAACGAACGAGAAGCAGAATGCACTCGTTCGGTATTTCATTCCGAAGGGCATGGATATGACGAACTTGAGCGAGGAAGAAGTGCAGCACGTAGAGGATTGGATCAATACGCTGCCACGCAAGATTCTAGGTTATGAAACGCCACAAGAGCGCTTCGATGCCGCGCTAAAAAATCTTCGTCCATAAATTTTGATTCTGTTATGCTCGACTGTCCGATTTGATATTGCAATTTAGGTGTTGATTCACTGCTGTATAATTTAGAAAATACGGGTTGACAGAGTGCTTGTTCATCTGTTATAATCCATCTTGTCGTTTGGACATGAACGGCGAAAAATGGGGTTATAGCTCAGTTGGTTAGAGTGTCTCGTTGACATCGAGGAGGTCACAAGTTCGAATCTTGTTAACCCCACCATTTGTTTTCTCATCCGCATGTGTGCGGATTTTTTTATCTCAGGCTCACTTAGCTCAGTTGGTAGAGCATCTCCGTCACATGGAGGGGGTCGGGGGTTCGAATCCCTCAGTGAGCACCATGTATGTATCTGATGCCGTCCTATGTGGGCGGTTTTTTCGTATATATGCAGGAGTATGCCATGAGCAAAGAAAACGCTGCCCAAATTCTCGCCGAGACCAGTCTCGCGCAGGGTATGAACGAGGAGGATGTAGCGGAGCTGCTTGCCTCCAGTGACGTGGCGCTGCGCTCCTACCCGAAGGGCGCAGTCATTTTCCACGACGGGGATCTCCCTCACTCGCTTTACATTCTGCTCGAGGGCGAGGTGCACATCCTCAAGGACACGTACTCAGGACGGCAGATCTTCATCTCGGAGATCGACCGCCCCGGCGATATGTTCGGCGAGGTCTACGAGGTGCTGAAACGCCCATACGATATGTACGTGCGTGCTGTGACAAAGGTAAAGCTGCTCGAGGTATCAAGCCACCTCTTCACGCTCGATGTCGGCGAGACACCACGCCGCTCTGCACTGATCGTGCAGCGCAACCTCATGAAGATCTTTGCGGGCAAGGCGTATGCAATGCACACAAAGCTGAAAATTCTCGCGAGCGGCACGCTGCGTGAGAAGATTGTCCGCTACCTCTTCCCTCATATTGACGAAAAAGGGCAGATTGCACTTAAGGTAAGCCGTGAGTTCATTGCCGCCTATCTCGCTGTCAGCCGCCCTTCCCTCTCGCGCGAGCTGAGCGCGATGCAGCGCGAGGGTATCATCGAGGCGACGGGGCGCAGTATACGGATTTTGGATATGGAACAATTCGAGGAGTATCTGTAACCTGCCCCCTCCATTCAAATATCTTTCCCCAACACAAAAGCAGAGCTGCCGTACCATTTCGTACAGCAGCTCTGCTTTTTATGTAAATGTTGTAGGAATCAATGTCATCGTGCGCCGCACGTCCCCGTCGAGACGCTGCAGTCTTCGTCACGGTTTGTGAAGCCCATCTCTTGGATGAGTTCCATATCCTCGGCGATGGTTGTCCCCGATGTCGTGAGCATATTGCCCGTGATGGATGCGGACGCACCCGCGCGAAACGCCGTCGCTCCGTTCTCGGGAAGGAGCTTGCGCCCTGCGCCAAGGCGGATGTTCGCCGTTGGATTGATGAAGCGGAAAATCGCAATCGTTCTGAGAATATCCTCGCCCGAGAGAGGCGCGAGATGTTCGAGCGGCGTGCCCGGAATTGCCATGAGCGAGTTCAGCGGGATGGACTCGATGCCGAGCTCCTGCAGTGCGAATGCCATGTCGAAGCGATCCTCCCACGTCTCCCCCATGCCGATGATACCGCCTGAGCAGACGCAGAGCCCCTCCGCCTGTGCCGCCTTGATCGTGCGAATGCGGTCGGCGTAGCTGTGCGTCGTGCAGATCTCGGGGAAGTAGCGCTCCGAGGTCTCGATGTTGTGATGATAGCTCGTCACACCTGCCTCGCGCAGGCGACGGAACTGACTGCGCGTGAGCAGCCCGTGCGAGGCACAGAGGTCGATGGAAAGCGTGCGGCGCATCTCCTTGTAGGCATCCAGTGCCTGCTCAAACTCCGTCCCCGAGAGCGCCCCGCCCGACGTAACGATGGAGAAACGGTTCGCACCCGCGTCCTGATTCGCCTTTGCATGCGCAATCAGATCCGTCTGTGCCATAAAGCCATAGGTGTCAACGCCCGTCTTATGTCGCCCTGCCTGTGCGCAGTACTTGCAGTCCTCTCCGCAGCGGCCGCTGCGTCCGTTGACGATCGTACACAGGTCGATGTGGTTCCCGCAAAAATGCTTTTGGAGGCGGTATGCTCCCTCGCCAAGCTCCTCAACGGGCGTATCCATAAAGATGGAGCGGTCGTCTGCACGGCTGACACGATACCCCGCGATGACCTTCTTCGTCAGTTCGTTGACACGATTTACGCGCATAAAAAAATACCTGCCTTGTCATAGATTATGTTTATGTCATCTATTATAAGGCAGGTTTTTTATTCCGTCAACTAAATATTTAGTTATGGTTTACTTTTTATATGTCAGCAAGCACTCCTGTGAGCAGTGACCGTACACGTTCTTCATGCACACAGACCTCTGCAACGAAATCCGAAAGATAGTCGTAAAAGATTCCCTCGCGCATACAGAGTTCGCGCAGCTCCGTCACAGCATGCTCTGCCGCAATATCATACTCGATGCGATGCAGGAGACGTGCCATCATGCGGCGCGACTCCTGCGAGAAGAACAGCTTGAGGTTCGCCGCAGCCGCCGTACTGCGCGATGCCTGTATGAGCCACGTGCGCGTTATGAGGTCGTCGCTGAAGTTTTGAAAGCCTTCCACAGCCCATGCCTCCCCCGCCGACGGATCGTCGTCGCGCTCCCCCGCAAAGAAGTGGATTTCCTTGTAGAGCGTATCATTGAGGAGACGCACAATCTCGGGCTTTGCGTACAGGTGACGGTCGCCGCGCACGCGGAACTCGCCGTCACGCAGAGCCGCAAGCACGCGATGATAGCGGATGTTGGTGTAGCAGGTGTAGAGGGTTCCCGTTTCTTTGAGCGCACGGTTCAGAGCCATGAGCGCGTCATACGGCTCATAGGCGCACTCAATCGCAAACGCCGAAATGATACGGTCAAACGTCTCCTCCGCAAACGGTAACGTGTCGCGCCGCCAGTCGAAGATGTGCCAGTGCACGCCGAGCGCGGCAACAATCTCATTCTCCGCAATCTCCTCGTATGGCGTAACGGCGTGCATCTCGGCGTACGGGTACATCTCCCGCAGCCGCGCAAGGTGCTCCGAGCCGTCGACGACAAGGATGCAAAGGCGTTCCGCACTCGGTGCAAGGAGTTCAAGCAGCTCCGTCCTCACCGCGAAAAGTCCCCGCGCTCTGCCCAGATGCGTTCGATCGCGTCCGTAACTGCACTGAGGTAGGATGCCCCATCCATCAATGCAGACTTCTCCGCCTCTCCACGCAGTGCTGTACGGCTTGCACGCACGGCAGCAATATCCTCTGCCATCCGCACGGCAAGATTCTCATACGTGCGCGCATCGTCCGCAATCCACTCCGCATGCCCCGCCGCCGTGAGCATGGACGCGCCGAGGCGTGCTGCGTGCGTTTCCCCGCGCATGGTGACGACGGGCACGCCCATGTAGAGCGCCGTTGCCGTCGACGCGCCCCCCGCATACGGGAAGGTGTCGAGCGCGATGTCGATGTCCCCGTAGTCCCCGAGATAGTCGCGCTTTCCCGTGCGGACGAAGATGCGCTTTGCGGGCAGCTTCAGCCCCTCGATCATCTCGAGGATTGTCGTCACACGCAGCGGGCTGTCCACGGCGGCATCCTGGAGGACGAGCTGCGACTTCGGCAGCTTTTTCAGAATGCGTCCCCAGAGTTTCAGCGACTCCTCATTGCTCTTCATGAAGTTCTGCATGACACCGAACATCACGGGCGCATCTGCGGGACGCTCTGCCACCGTGCTTGCACGCATCGCCACATCTGGCGTGAAGCAGAATGCGTGCGGCAGACGCAGAAGCTGCTCGCTGTAGAACTCCTCCGCGCCCGCAGGGGACAGCACCGCATCCGTCAGGAAGCCGTCGACGAACGGCACGCCTGTTGTCGCAAACCAACCAATCCCCGAGATTTGCACGGGCGCAGGGCGGCGTGCGAGCACCATGAGGGTCATGCCGCCGTCCGTGTGTCCGCCGAGGTCGAAGAGCACGTCGATCTCATCCGCGCGGATTGCCTCCGCCTGTTCCTCGATGGAGCGATTGGCGAGCTCGCGATAGTTCAATGCGCCGCACAGTTCCTCCGTAAAATCATCCACACGGTCGTCGAGCGCGTACGCGTAGACATCGAATTTCTCCGTCAGCCCGCGCATCAGCCCTTCGTAGAAGAGGGAGGACGAAGAGGCGAGGAAGTGCTGCGCGATAAAGCCGATGCGCAGACGTGCATGATGAACGTCCGCACGCAGCGGAAGCGGCTCCTCGTGACGATAGAGCGTCGCGTACATATCAAACTGCGCCTTGAGCTCCTTCGGCGTCAGATTCGGGACGGCATGACAGAGATAGAGATAGTTGGAGAAATGCGAGCGCTGGCTGCGCAGATATTTGTCCTCCGTCGCTGCCTCGAAATACGCGGCAATTGCGCCCTCCGTATCGGCGAGTGCACCGCAGCACGCGCCCATCATCTCGGAGAAACGCCACTGCTCATCGGCGGGGATCTCCTCGTGCGCGCGCAGATAGAGGATCGCCTCAATCGCCTCATAGATATACCCTGTGTGAATGTCCTCGCGAATCGCCGTGTAGTCATCCATCCAGCTCATCGTTCTACTCTCTCCAATCTAAAATATGCAATCTCCGGCGGACAGCCGATCCGCAGCGGAAACCAGCTCCCATTGCCTGTATGGACGTAGCCGTAATTCTCACCAATGCGCACCATGCCGCGCGTGTACTTGAACACGGGAAAGAGCGGCTGTCCGAGGATGCCGAACTGACTCCCGTGCGTGTGCCCCGTCAGCGTCAGCGGCACGCCGCCATGCGCCGCCGCATCGTCGATGAACTCGGGATGATGCGCGAGCAAGACCGTCACCGCATCTGCAGGCACATTCTGCATCGCCGCCGCAAAGTACGCCTCTTTCTCGGGATAGAACGCCTCGCCGCGCGCAAACGGATAATCCGTCCCCGCAATCCAGAGCGTGCCGCGTCCCGTAACCTGCGCCGCACTGTTCCGAACGACGTACACACGTCCCTCGCGCTGCATGCGGTCGACGAGCGGGCGCGCATTCCGATAGTATTCGTGGTTGCCGATGCAGTACCAGATGCCGTCGCGCCAGTCGCCCGCGTGCGCGGCAAGCACCTCAGCCGCCGCCTCGTTCAGCGGCTCGTCGTCGAAGACATCCCCCGTCACGGCGAGGAGATCGGCACCGCCGCGCGCAACCTCCGCAAGCAGCGCGTCGAACTCCTCCACGGAGAAGTACGTCCCGAGATGCACGTCGCTGATCTGCGCGATCACCATGCCGTCCGCCTCGGACGGAAGATTTTTGACGGGAATCACATAGTCGCGCCGCACCGTTTGATGCCGTTCAATGAATGCACCGTAGCTGCTGAGAAGAAAGCCCGCCGCAGGATAGAGCGCTGCATTTTTCAGCACGCGCCGCCGCTCCGCAGAATACGGAACGCCGCGTATTCTGCGCCAGATGAAACGCAGGAGGACGGCAAGCACGACAAAGGCTAGGACAATCAGCTGACCAACGAGAAAGAGGATGATCGGCAGCGTCAGAAGTCCCGCCCAACCGTCCGTGCGGTGCGTGCTGAACAGATAGAACAGCCCGCCAACCGCCGCAATTTCAAAAACAACAATCCCAATGCGCGCCGTCAGGAGCATTTTACCCTCAGCGAGATAGCGCAGGAAGAAGACAGACAGTCCAAGACAGGCGAGCACGACGAGCATGAAAATTGTCAACGCGGTGAGCAAATATGCCTCCTTTGTAGCAAATCACAGCCCCGTAATCATAGACACAAGCGGAATTGTCGCCACAGAGATCAGTGTCGAAAGCGCGATAATCTCCGTCATCAGCGGATAGGCGACCTTGTTGTAGAGGAGCGCGACCATTGCAACCATGCCGCCCGTCGGTGCGGCGACGATGACGAGGCTGCATCCGAGGATGTAGGGATTCGTGACAAACGCCTTCATCGCAAAGAGAATCGGAATCGGCAGGACGACTGCTTTCAAGAATGTATAGAGCAGGAGCTTGTGATCCGTCAGCATATGGCGCATATGGATGTCCTTAAGCGATGCGCCGATCATCATCATCGCCAGAGGTGCGGTCATCGCCCCGATCATTGCGAAAGCCTGCGAGAGCAACGGATTCGTCGGAATCTCACCGAAGTAGATCACGCACGCAATGAGTGAGGCGATGATGCCTGGATTCAGGAGCATGCGGAACATCTCGAAGCCACGCCGCTTGTGGATGCTGATGGAGGAGACGCCGTAGACGAAGAAGAGTAAATTGACGGGAATGAAAAAGAGCGTCATGTAGACGACCGCCTGATCGCCGTACACCCCCTGCACGAGCGGCAGCCCCATGAAGAGCGAGTTGTTGAACCAGAACGAGAGGTTCACTGCCCCGCGCAGACGCCCGCGAAAGCGCAACAGGAGCGGCAGCAGGAAGCCAACGATGCACATCATTGCAAGCAGCGCCGCATAGGCGGTATAGGTCTCGATGACCTGCGCGAGCCCCATGTGCTCCTCCGCGCGCATCGCTGCCGAGATGATGAGGCACGGGCACGCGATGTTGACAATCAGGGAGGAAAACTGCTCCTGATTGTTTGGAATGATGATGTTGTAACGGCGCGCGAGCGCCCCCGCAAAGATCATCAGAAAGAATACGATCATCTGCCCTAAAATCAGCATTACATTACCTTCTTTTTCAGTTCGTTTATGGATTGGGCGCCCCTTCCACCATGCTCCGCATGGTCCCCCTCCCCCGTGGCGCACGGGGGAGGCTCAAAGGGGATGCTTTTCTTCAAGCAGCGGCTTCAAAAATTGTCCTGTATAAGACTCAGGCACTTCAACGATCTGCTCGGGCGTTCCCTGCGCGACAATCGTTCCGCCGCGCACACCGCCCTCAGGTCCGAGGTCGATCACGTAGTCCGCAGCCTTGATGACATCGAGGTTGTGCTCGATGACGACGACGGTATCGCCGCCGTCCACGAGCCGTTGGAGGATGACGAGCAGCTTGTGGATGTCCGCCGCATGGAGTCCCGTCGTTGGCTCGTCGAGGATGTAGAGCGTCTTGCCCGTGCTGCGCTTCGACAGCTCCGTCGCGAGCTTGACACGCTGCGCTTCGCCGCCCGAGAGCGTCGTCGCGGGCTGTCCGAGACGGATGTAGCCCAGCCCCACGTCGCGGATAACCTCGAGCTTGCGCGCGATGCGCGGCACATTCTGAAAGAAGGTCACGGCCTCCTCGATCATCATGTCAAGCACCTCGGCGATGGTCTTGCCCTTGTAGTGCACCTCGAGGGTCTCGCGGTTGTATCGCGCTCCCTTGCACACCTCGCAGGGGACATAGACGTCAGGGAGGAACTGCATCTCGATCTTGAGGATGCCGTCCCCACGGCACGCCTCGCAGCGCCCGCCCTTCACGTTGAAGCTGAACCGCCCCGCCTTGTAGCCGCGCATACGCGACTCCAAGACCTGACTAAAGAGGTCGCGAATCGCGTCGAACACACCCGTATAGGTCGCGGGATTCGAGCGCGGCGTGCGTCCAATCGGCTGCTGATCGATGTTGATCACCTTGTCGATATGCTCGAGCCCCTTGATTTTCTTGTGCTTGCCGGGCTTTCCCTTCGCGCGGTAGAGACGCGAGGCGACGCCGCGATAGAGAATCTCGTTGACGAGTGTGGATTTCCCCGAGCCGGAGACGCCCGTGACGAGGGTCAGCGTCCCGAGCGGGAATTTCACGTTGATGTTCTTGAGATTGTTCTCTGCCGCGCCCACAATCTCGAGCGCGTTTCCATTTCCCTTGCGCCGCTCGGCGGGCACGGGGATGAACTTCCTGCGTGCGAGATACTGTCCCGTGATGGAGGCGGGGTTTGCCATAATCTCCTCCGCCGTTCCCTCGGCGACCACCTCGCCGCCGTGCTCGCCCGCGCCGGGTCCGATGTCGATGATGTGGTCGGCGGCGTGCATTGTGTCCTCGTCATGCTCCACGACAATGAGCGTATTGCCGAGGTCGCGCAGGTGGCGCAGGGTTGCAAGCAGGCGGTTGTTGTCGCGCTGATGCAGGCCGATGCTCGGCTCGTCGAGGATGTAGAGCACGCCCATCAGCCCCGAGCCGATCTGCGTTGCGAGGCGGATGCGCTGTGCCTCGCCGCCCGAGAGCGTGCCCGCTGCGCGCGAGAGCGTGAGGTAGTCCAGCCCCACGTCGAGGAGAAAATTGAGACGCGCGTGAATCTCCTTGAGGATCTCCACGGCGATCTTCGCTTCACGCGGGGAAAAGTCCTTCTCCGCCTCCGCAAGGAATGCGTCCGCCTCTCGGATCGTGAGCGCCGTGAGCTCGGCAATGTTCTTGCCGCCGACGGTGACGGCAAGTGTCTCGGGCTTGAGACGCGCCCCGTGACACGCCGTACAGGGCGTATCCGTCATATAGTCCTCGTAGCTCTCGCGCATCTCCTCGGAGTCCGTCTCGCGATAACGGCGCGCAAGCGCGGGCAGCACGCCCTCATAGGGCACGTTGTACTCCTTTTCCTCGCCAAACATATTCGTATATTGGAAGGAGACATACTCCTCCGAGCCGTGGAGGAGCATCTGCTGCGTCTTCTTGTCCATGCGGTTCCACTGCGTGTGCTCGTCATAGTCATGTGCACGGAGGAGTGCCGTGATTGCGCGCATGCCGTAGGAGTTTGGATTCTTCGAGAGCGGCGCAAAGACACCGTCCGCCACGCTGAGCGTCGGGTCGGGCACGACGAGATCGGGGTCAAACTCCTTGTGACTGCCGAGTCCCGTACAGACGGGACACGCGCCGAACGGGCTGTTAAATGAAAACATACGCGGCGCAATCTCGGGGAGCGAGATGCCGCAGTCCACACAGGCAAAATTTTCGCTGAACATGAGCAGCTCCCCGTCCACCACCTGCACGTAGACCACGCCGCCGCCCGCACGCAGCGCCGTCTCGAGAGAGTCCGTAAGGCGGCTCTCCATGCCTGCGCGCACAACGAGGCGATCTACAACGATCTCTATCGTATGCTTCTTCTGCTTCTCGAGAGCAATCTCCTCACCGAGGTCACGCAGTTCCCCGTCGATGCGCACGCGCACATAGCCATCGCGGCGGATCTGGTCGAGGATCTTGCGGTGCTCGCCCTTTTTCCCGCGCACAAGCTGCGCCATGATGAGGAGCTTCGTTCCCTCGGGCTGCGTCATGATGGCATCCACCATCTGATCGACGCTCTGCTGCGCGATGGGCTTGCCACAGCTCGGGCAATGCGGGCGCCCCGCGCGCGCGTAGAGGAGGCGCAGATAGTCATAGACCTCCGTCACCGTGCCCACCGTCGAGCGTGGATTGTGGCTCGTCGTCTTCTGGTCGATGGAGATCGCAGGCGACAGTCCCTCGATGTTGTCCACGTCGGGCTTGTCCATCTGCCCGAGGAACTGCCGCGCGTACGCCGACAGCGACTCGACATAGCGGCGCTGCCCCTCGGCGTAGATCGTGTCAAAGGCGAGCGAGGACTTGCCCGAGCCGGACAGCCCCGTTACCACGACCAGCTTGTCGCGCGGAATCTCCACGTTGATATTCTTCAGATTGTGGGCACGCGCCCCTTCGATTTTGATGCTTTCGTTCATTTTCCCCTATTTTTCCTATTTTTCTTCTTCGGCAGTTCGCCTTCGAGTTCCACAATCATATCGCGCAGTTCTGCTGCGCGCTCGAATTCGAGGGCGCGCGATGCCTGCTGCATCTCACGCAGGAGGCTCTTGACAAGGTTCTCGCGCTCCTTCTTGCCGAGCTTCTTCTTCGCCTTGCCGTCTTTCTTGCCGTACGGCGATTTCTCCTCGGCGGCGACAAGTGTCATCTCGATCAGCGGCACGATGGGCTTCTCGATCGTCTTCGGCGTGATGCCGTGTGCCTCGTTGTATTCGTTCTGTATCGCGCGGCGGCGCTCCGTCTCGTCGATGGCGCGCTGCATGGAGCCCGTGACGACATCGCCGTACATGATGACGTGCCCGCGCGCGTTGCGTGCGGCGCGTCCGATGGTTTGGATGAGTGCCGTATCGGAGCGCAGAAAGCCCTCCTTGTCCGCGTCGAGGATGGCGATGAGCGAGACTTCGGGCATATCCAGCCCCTCACGCAAGAGGTTGATGCCGACGAGCACGTCGAACTCGCCCGCGCGCAGGTCGTGGATGATCTCCGCGCGCTCGATGGTCGCGATGTCCGAGTGGAGGTAGCGCACCTTGACCCCCGCTTCGCGCAGGTACTCGGTGAGGTTCTCCGCCATGCGCTTTGTGAGCGTCGTGACGAGGACGCGCTCGTTACGCTCGATGCGCAGGCGAATCTCCGAGAGAAGGTCGTCGATCTGCCCGTCGAGCGGGCGCACCTCGACCACGGGGTCGAGCAGCCCCGTCGGGCGTATGATCTGCTGTGCAACCTGCTGCGCCTGCTGCATTTCGTACTTGCCGGGAGTCGCCGAGACGTAGACGATCTGGTTGACGCGCGCGGCGAACTCCTCGAACGTCAGCGGGCGGTTGTCAAATGCGGACGGCAGGCGGAAACCATTGTCCACGAGCGAGATCTTGCGGCTGCGGTCGCCGCCGTACATCGCGTGAATCTGCGGCAGGGTAACGTGCGACTCGTCGATCATGATGAGGAAGTCCTCGGGGAAGTAGTCGAGCAGTGTATACGGCGTATCCCCTGCTTTCCTATGCGTCAGATGGCGCGAGTAGTTCTCGATACCCGAGCAGTAGCCCATCTCTTCGATCATCTCAAGGTCGTAGTTCGTGCGTTGTTCGAGCCGCTGCGCTTCGAGGAGTTTGCCCGCGCCCTTGAGCTCGTCCAGACGCTCCGCAAGCTCCGTGCGGATGTCTGCCATCGCGATTTTCATATCCTCGTCCTCGGTGACGTAGTGGGATGCGGGAAAGACCATCGAGTGCAGGCGCTCGCCGTAGACATCGCCCGTCATGACATCGAACTCGATGATGCGCTCCACCTCGTCGCCAAACATCTCGATGCGCACGCCGCGGTTGTTGTAGCCCGCAGGGAAGATTTCCACGACATCGCCGCGCACGCGGAAGCGCCCGCGCTCAAAGGCAATGTCGTTGCGCTCGTAGCGAATGGAGACGAGTTTTTGCAGGATCGCCTCGCGTGGGATCGTCTGCCCCTTGTGCACGGAGAGCACCATCTCGTGATAGCTCTCCGGCGAGCCGAGGCCGTAGATGCACGACACGCTCGCAACGATGATGACATCGCGCCGCTCGAACAGCGAACAGGTCGCGGAGTGGCGCAGTTCGTCGATCTCGTCGTTGATGGACGCGTCCTTCTCGATGTAGGTGTCTGTCTGCGCGATGTATGCCTCGGGCTGGTAGTAGTCGTAGTAACTGACGAAATAGCCGACGTAGTTGTCGGGAAAGAAGGACTTGAACTCGCTCGCCAGCTGCGCCGCGAGCGTCTTGTTGTGTGCAATGACGAGGGTTGGCCGCTGCACCTGCTCGATGACCTTTGCCATCGTGTAGGTCTTGCCCGTGCCCGTCGCACCGAGCAGCACCTGCGCTGCCATTCCATTCTCGATGCCGCCCGCAATATCGGCGATTGCCTGCGGCTGATCCCCCATCGGCTCGAACGGTGCGGCGACCTTGAACGGAATCTCCCCCTCGAATATTGTCGTATTGAGCTTTGGAACCATCGCCATATGCTGCCCTCCCTGCTGTTCTCGAAAAGTCATCTCTGTATTATAGCGCATTCATCGTGCGATGGAAATAGCGGCGAATGAAAAAGCACCCCGCAGGGTGCTTCCTGATTGATGCATTAGAGTTTGCTGACCTCTGCTGCCGTCATGATCTCGACAACGGTGAGATCCTTCACCGTATTGAGGTCGATGAAGCCGCCGTCCGTGAGCTGCACAACGGGCATTGCCGTAACACGCGACTCATCGATGTAGACAATGCGCCCTGCCGTGCCGTCCGAGAGGCGCAGCCAGCAGCCGTTGAGCGCGGCGTTGAGCTTGCGCATGAAGAGCACGGCGTACTCGGAGTCGAGTTTCCCATCCAGAACGTCGGCATAGAGGATCTTGAACACCTCGAACGGCGAGCGCTTCTCCGCATAGGTGCGGCTGGACGCCATCGCGTCATAGCTGTCGAGCACAGCAAGCACCTTGCCGAACGTTGAGATCTGATCCGCCTCGAGTCCGGACGGATAGCCGGAGCCGTCATTGCGCTCGTGATGCTGAATGACTCCATTCATGAGATCCGTGCGGCCGGAGAGATCGCTGCCCTCGAGAAGCTTGAAGCTGTCAACCACGTGGTTCTTGAGGATGTCGAACTCCTCCTCCGTGAGACGCCCCTTCTTCTCGAGCAGATCCTTTTCTATGAACTGCTTGCCGATGTCGAGGAAGAGTCCCGCAAGCACAAGGTTCTGACGATCCATGCCCACAAGCCCCATCCACTTTGCCATCAGTCCGCTGAGAATCGCGAGATGTACGCAGTGGTGTATGTTGTAATCCCCATCCTGATTCATTGTGTAGATCATGGAGACCGCCGTTGCGCCCTCCTTGTAAAGGTCGCGCAGGCGTCCGCTCGCCATGACAGGCTGCAGGATATCCATGTTGAGCCGCCCCGTAACGGCAGCCTCCTGGAAAAGCTTTTCCATCTCGCCGTATACATAGCGGTAGTCCTCGGCGTATTTATCGTCGAGCTTTGCGTCCCGCTCAGGCGTCACAGTCTCCTCAACAGGCTCTGCCTTGGCCGCCTTTTCCTTCTCTACGGCGGCGAGAATGCTGTCCTCATCGACATAGACGGACGCGATCCCCTTCTCCTTGAGCAGGTTGATCGTGGCACGATCCAGAACTGTACCGCCCTCAACCAGAACGACCTCCGTCTCGCCTTCGTAGACCGTGCGCCCAATGAGCATTTCCGGCAGGAGGCTCCGAACAGCAAACGCTTTTAACATGATGATTGATCTCTCCCTTTTCTTCCTTGAACTGAGGTGTTATACCTATTTATCCCTTGACAACAATATTGACCAGCTTGCCGGGCACGCAGATGACCTTAACGATCTCTTTGCCCGCCGTGAGTTCCTTCGCGCGCGGCAGCTCTGTGACAAGCTGTTCCATCGCCGCCTTGTCCAGATCGGCGGCAATCTTCACGCGGTCACGCACCTTGCCGTTGATCTGCAGAACCACCTCGATCTCGTCCTGCGTGAGTGCAGATTCATCGTAGGCAGGCCATTTCTGAGCGTGCACACTGCCCGTAAAGAGGCGTGCCCAGAGTTCCTCTGTGATATGCGGAGCAAACGGCGCGAGCATGCGCAGAAGTGCGCTCCCCGTCTCACGCACAAGCGCGGGATTGAGCTCCTTATCCTGAAATGCGTAGAACGCATTGACAAGCTCCATGATGGAGGAGATCGCCGTATTGAACATGAAGCGGTCGCGCACGTCCTCTGTGACCTTCTTGATGGTCGTGTGCAGGACGCGGCGCAGCTCGATTTCCTCGGGGGTAAGCGATGCCGTGTCATAGGACTCCGGCGCGCCCTTGATCGCCTCCTCGAACTGCAGGAGGATGCGCCAGACACGGTTCAGGAAGCGGAAAGCTCCCTCGACGCCCTGATCGCTCCAGTCCAGATCACGCTCCACAGGAGCGGCGAAGAGGATGAAGAGTCGCGCCGTATCCGCGCCGTACTTCTCGATGATCTCCTCGGGCGAGACGACGTTGCCGAGCGACTTCGACATCTTTGCGCCGTCCTTGATGACCATGCCCTGCGTGAGGAGGTTCGTAAACGGCTCATCGAAGTCGAGCATCCCTGCATCGCACAACACCTTCGTGAAGAAGCGTGCATAGAGGAGATGCAGGATCGCATGCTCAATGCCGCCGATATACTGATCGACGGGTGCCCAGTAGTTGACCTTGTCCCGATCAAAGGGACGCTCCGTATTGTGCGGGTCGGCGTAGCGGTAGTAGTACCACGAGGAGCAGATGAAGGTGTCCATCGTGTCCGTCTCGCGCGTCGCGTTGCCGCCGCACTTCGGGCATTTACAGTGGAGGAAGTGCTCGCTCGATGAGAGCGGCGACACCGTGCCCTGCTCGAACGACACATCCTCGGGCAGGCGTACGGGCAGTTCCTCCTCTGGAACGAGTACCTCGCCGCACGCCTCGCAGTTGATGATGGGAATGGGCGCGCCCCAGTAGCGCTGACGCGAGATAAGCCAGTCGCGCAGACGGTAGTTGACGCGGCGCTTGCCGAAGCCCTGTGCCTCCGCCTCGTCGATGATTGCCCCCATCGCCGCGTGCATCTCCAAGCCCGTGAACTTGCCGGAGTTGATCAGGAAACCTTCCTTCTCAACATACGCCGCTGTCATGTTCTCAAGGCGCAGCTCACCCTCGGGCGGACGAATCGTGAGGATCTTGCGGATGCCGTACTTCGTCGCAAACATCCAGTCGCGCTGATCCTCGGAAGGCACTGCCATGACCGCGCCCGTGCCGTACTCGAAGAGGACGTAGTTCGTGATCCAGATCTCGACCTGCTCCCCGTTGAACGGGTTCATGCAGTACAGACCTGTGAAAATTCCTTCCTTCTCCGACTCGCTTGATGCACGCTCGATATCGGACTGCTTCTTCACGCGCGTGCAGAACGCGCGGATCTCGTCCGCCTTGTCGCTGATCGCACAGATCTTGTCCACGAGCGGATGCTCGGGTGCGAGTGCGAGGAATGTGATGCCGAATACGGTGTCAGGGCGTGTTGTGTAGACGGGAATCTCCGTCGCAAGTGCGGGTGCGGGCAGGCGGAATTCCAGTCCCTCGCTGCGCCCGATCCAGTTCTCTTGCATGGTCTTGACGCGCTCAGGCCACCCCGGCAGCTTCGCAAGATCGGCAAGGAGTTCGTCGGCATAGTCCGTAATCTTGAAGAACCACTGTGCGAGGTTCTTCTTGTGCACCTCGGACTTGCAGCGCCAGCATTTGCCGTCCTCCACCTGCTCGTTCGCGAGCACGGTGCCGCACGTGTCGCACCAGTTGACGGACGCCGCCTTCTTGTAAGCCAGCCCCTTCTTGTAGAACAGCTCGAAGAGCCACTGCGTCCAGCGGTAGTAGTCCTCGCGGCAGGTGATGACCTCGCGCGACCAATCGTACGCAAGCCCCAATGCGCGCTGCTGGCGCTCCATGTTCTCAATGTTCGCATACGTCCACTGCGCGGGGTGCACCTTGTTCTGGATCGCCGCATTCTCTGCGGGCATGCCAAAGGAATCGAATCCCATCGGGTGCAGGACGTTGTAGCCCTCCATCGTCCGAAAACGCGCGACCACGTCTCCAATCGAGTAGTTGCGGACATGACCCATGTGGAGTTTTCCCGACGGATAGGGGAACATCTCAAGCACGTAGTATTTCGGCTTCGTGTCATCCATCTCCGTATGGCAGCTGTGCGCACTCTCCCAGTGCTTCTGCCACTTCGCCTCAATCTCCTGCGGGCAATATCTCTCCACTATACTCTTGCTCCTCCCAGTATCCAAACCAAATCTCACAACAAAACCGTGAGATATTTTCTTTTAATAGTTTTGATTCATTATACATGAAACGGGATGAACGCGTCAATCATTATTCATATTTTTCGTCACAAAAATACGGACTTTTTTCCTATATCCCTATCCGTCTAAATACAACGGCATACCTCGTGCATTCCCTGTTTGTTCGTGGTACAATGACGATGCAACATAATTTTTATGAAGGAGGGGTATCGTTGGAGCACTATCTTGCGGGTGTCGCCACACATATGGGGCCAACGCTTGCGATCTTCTTCGCGGCATTCATCCAATCCATCACGGGCTTCGGTCTCGTCATCATCGCCGCCCCCCTCCTGATGTTCTTCTACGAGCCGAAGCTGACCGTGCCGATCATGCTGCTGCTCGCATGCAGCGGTAACGCCGTACAGGGCTTCCTCATGCGGCGGCAGGCGAATCTGCCGCTCGTGCGCTGGATGTATCTCGGCATGCTCCTCGGCCAGCCCGTCGGCTTCTTTTTCTTCACCTACATCTCGAACGACGCGCTGAAGGTCTTCATCAACGTTGTTGTCCTGCTAAGTCTCCTCCTCATGCAGATCTCGCACCGCCGCATCCCGGAATGCCGGCGCAACACGATCATCACGGGCATGCTCTCGGGCTTCACGGCGATCACGACGGGCATGGGCGGTCTGCCGTTCCTGATCTACCTTGCCTACACCTCCATGCCTCCTAATGTCTTCCGTGCAACCTGCTTCGTCTACTTCTTCCTCGGCAATGCAACCTCACTCGTCAGCTACCTCATCGGCGGTTTTCCGCTTACGGCGGCATTCAACGAGTTCATCTATCTCCTGCCCGCGCTCGCCGTCGGCATCATCGCGGGACGCGAGAGCATGCGCTTTATGCCTGCCGCTCTCTTTCGCAAACTCGTCTTCGCCATGCTCTACGTCGCCTCCACTTATACCATCGTATCCATTCTAATGAAATCGTTCTGACACAGAAAAAGCGCGGCATCATCCGCGCTTTTTCTGTGCTGTGAAATTTTCTCAGCGAATGGAGCGGAGCACCGTCTCCAGCTCATCGTAGCGCTCGGTCAGCTGCGCGCCGAGCTTTGCCATACGATCAATGGCCTCCGTCGAGCGTTGAATCGCGCCGAGTCCATCGTCCAGACTTTTCTTCAGATCCGCCATGCGCCCGTCAAATCCCTGCTCGAAATTCTCCACCTGATCCTCAAGTGCATGATTCGTCGCGAGCATCTTGTCGATCTCCTGCACGTCACGCAGGAGCTCCCCAATCGCCTCATCCGACGCCTCGAGGCGCTCACGCGTGTTCTCGGAGAGCTTTCGCACCTCGCCCGCAACAACGGCGAAACCACGCCCCATCTCGCCCGCACGCGCCGCCTCGATCGCTGCATTGAGCGCGAGGAGGTTGATCTGCGCGGAGATCTCCGTAATCATGTTCATGACCTGCTCGATCTTTTTCGTGCTCTCCGTGAGACGTTCGAGCTTCGGCGTGATCTCAGCATTCCGTCCGAGTAGCTCCTTCGTCATGTCGCCCTGACCGCCGAGCCCGCTACTCAGCTTGTCAATGAGACCGGAAACGTTCTCGGCACTTTCGCCGACGCGCGCCATCGCCTTGGACATGCCCGCCATCTCGCCGCGGTACTCGTTGAATTCACCTATAATACTGTCCTTGAGGCGCCCAATGATCTCAAGACGGCTGACCTCGTGCTCGAGGAAGGATTTCTGACAGAGCGCATAGACGGATGGGAAGCGGTTCATATAGCCGTCATAGAAGCCGCCGCCCGAGAGCTGATAAAAGAAGATCGCCGTCAGCGTCTCGTTGATGTGCATACCTGCGATTTCACCGAGCGCTGAGTAGCCCGCCACAGGGAATCCGTCAAAGAGGTCGGCACGGCCGATTTCGTCCGCAAAGGTCAGACGGCGCAGGATGCAGTCATTCATCACGACTCCGATGGGCGCGGGTTTGCCCTTGGAAAATCCCGCATAGTCCGCCTGCAGCGTCTCGAGGAATTTTTCACGGCGCATGAGATAGAGCTCTTCGCCCGTCGTAATGTCACAGAAGAAGTGCATGCGCTTCGTCGCCTCGTCAATCTTCTGCAGAGAGCGGATGTAGAACTGATTGCCGACGTGGGTTGCAAATGTATAACCCGCAAGCGCATCCGTGAGTGCCGAGACACTCGAGACATGCAGATAATCCATCAGCACATCCGCGAATAATACGGGACGTCCCTCGGCATCGGCAACGGTGTCCACGGTGCGGAACGTCGCATCCGAGCCGATGATCGTCCAGTGCGCCCCCGTCTCCTCCGCTGCCTGCGTCTTGAACACGGAGTAGCGGTAGTCCTCGGCGAGCTTCACCACGAGGATAACAGCATGGTTCTCGAGCACCTGCGTGCCGTTGTAGATGTAGGTATGGGAAAAGTCGAGCGCACCGCCCGCGCTGCCACCGACATACGGGCAGGGCAGGCTCTCCGCCTCGTAGAGTGCCCGCAGGACAAAGGACTCGCACGCGCTCACGCCGTCGACGTAGACAAAGGCAAAGGTGTCATCGAAACGCACGGGGAACGGAATGCGCTCAGCACGCACGTCTGCTGTGATCTGCACAACGCGCTCGGCGGGTGTAAGCGTCGCCTCCCCGCGCCTCATATCCTCGTTGTGCAGAGGGATCGTCATCATATAGGACTGCGCGATCATGCGCTTGCTGAACACCTGCAGGAGCACCTTCGCACGCCCGTCCGCCGCATCCATGTAGTAGGAGCGCGTGCCTGGGGTGTGTGTCAGTTCGCCGCAGGTCGTCATGAGCAGGAGCTTTACATCGGGCGGCGAGGCAGACTGCACGGCGCGCGCCACATCGTCCATCGCGAGATCTGCGGAGATAAAGCCGAGCACAATCGCAGGGCCGCCCGGCACATCGTAGAGCTCACGCAGACGCTCCGCCGTCAGCTCACTGCGCGAGAGATAGGCAGACTTCATGTCGCTGCCGCCCACCGTGCCGAGCCCGGCAAACGGCGCACGCGTCTTCGTTCCCTCTTCGTGGGCCTGCGGCTCCACGGCAAGAGGCTTCGCCTTGATCCGATCCGCGAGCGAGACCTCTTCCCTTTTCTTATTCCCAAACAATCCGAACATAATTTACCTCCCTATCTGCAAAGGCGCTTTAATGTAATTATAACATCTCTCTACCTTCTCCGCAATAAGCGATAGAGAATCATGGGAACAACGAGCATGGGCACACCGAGATAGAGCGCGGAACGCAGCTCAGGCATAAAGATCATGAAGGCGAGGCAGAAGACCTGCGCCCAGATGCCGAAGAGGGTCACGTACGGAAAAAACGGCATGCGGTAGCGCAGGAGCTCCACCTGCCCCTCCGCCTCGAGCCTGCGCCGCCGCCGATACTGACTCCAGCAAATCGAGATCCACGCCACCGCGCCCGAGAAGCCCGAGAGCGCGAGCAGATAGGTATAGAGTTCGGCGTGCGGGTTCATCGCATAGATCGCAATGACGCCCCAGCAGAAGAGGATGGAGGCGTAGATTGCGCGCGAGGGGACGCCCTTTGCGCTGAGTCCTTCGAGTACGCGCGGTGCCATGCCCATGGTCGCAAGCGCGTGCACCGTCCGCGCCGCACCGTAGAGCCCCGAGTTCGAGCAGGAGATCGCCGCTGTGAGTACGACGAGCGAGAAGAGCGCTGCGAGATGCGAGAATCCGTGCTCGGCGAGCGCCGCCGCAAAGACGCTCTCGCTGAGCGAGGCGTGATCCCACGGCAGAATTGAGATAAGGAGGGTGATCGGCACGATGTAGAGCGCGATGATGCGCCACGTCACATTGCGCACCGCCGTCGGTATGCTGCGTGCGGGATCGGCAGTCTCTCCCGCCGCGAGACCGATGATCTCTGTCCCTTGAAAGTTCACAAGGATAATGACCATCGTGAGTGCGATGCTCCAATAGCCGTGCGGGGCGAAGCCGCCGCTGCCGAGCAGAATACGCGTCCCGATATAGCCCTCCTCACCGATGAGTCCAAGGCAGATGAGGAGCGCGACCACGCTGAACGCAACGAGCGCAGTCACCTTGATGAGCGAGAGCCAGAACTCGCTCTCACCGAATTTATCGACACGAAACAGATTGAGAATGGTGACGATGAGACCGAAGAACACCGCCCACCAGATTGTCCCGATCTCCGGGAAAAAGCCATTCATGATGATGCCGGCGGCGATCATCTCCGACGGCACATAGGAGACCCATGTCACCCAATACGACCAGCCGACACCGCACGCCCACGTCGCCGAGATATTCTCGCGCGCGTAGACGACAAAGGAGCCCGAGAGCGGCTTTTCCACCGCGAGCTCGGCGAGGCAGAGCATGACCGCGAGGACGATGACGCCCCCGAGGAGATAGGAGATCATGGCAGCAGGTCCCGCCTGCTCGAGCACATAGCCCGTTCCGAGGAAGTATCCGCTCCCGATGACGCCGCCGAGAGAGATGAACTGAAGATGTCTGTGCTTCAGCTTCCGTTTCATTGTGGATTCGCCCATGGGCTTTCTAACACGACCTTTCTTCCCGATTGCACTGGATGAAAATGCGCCTTTATCATACTACAAGAACGCATAGATTACTACGATTTATTTGACAAAGCTGTAAATTTTTATTATCATCATTAGCAACTATGTAAAGGAGGAGCTAGTATTATGAAATTCAGAGCCTTGCTGCTCGCTCTCGTGCTTGTCATCACGGTCTCGGGCACGACGAGCGCAGCCGTCACCGAGCATCGCGAGTCGACGACAAATCTCTCCATCGCCTATCCTGTTCTCAGCCTCGAGGACGCTGCTGTCGCGAATCTCATCAACGCCGACATGGAGGCGCTGGCGGCGAGCGTGCGCTCTGCCTACGAGAGCGGCGCATTCTATCGCGGCGAGTTCGGCTATCGCGTCCACCTCGACGATGACAACTTCCTCTCCGTGACGTTCACGGATCTGCGCTACGAGCTGCGCGGCAACCAGCCGACACGCCACGACTACGGCTACGTCTACTACAAGAAGACGGGTCAGCGTCTGCCGCTCGCGTTCTTCGTCCACGTCACACCGTCCGATCTCGACGGCGAGGCGGTGAATGGACATCTCTACAACGAGCAGGGACGCAACACCCCCATTCAGCCCGAGAAGTCCGTGCGCGAGGTGCCGACGAACTACTTCCTCGGCGGGCGCGGCTATGTCTGCCCAATCTTTCAGGCGGGTGAACTGACGGCGAGCACGGGGCCGACCTACATTCTGCTCGACGCAAGCATCATCGACTACTTCAACCGCAAGAACAAATAACGATGGAAGCCTATACGACCATCACAGGGGAGATACCGGCGGGCGGTGTCTCCCCTGTTTTGTATGAGATTCAGCGCTCGCGCTTCCTCGCCTATGCCATCCACGCAGAGGACGAGGAGGAGGTGCGTGCATGGCTCGCATCCGTAAAGAAGGAGCACTACGAGGCGCGCCACGTCCCCTATGCAATGGTGCTCGGGGCGCGTGCCGACCGCCAACGCTCGAGCGATGACGGTGAGCCGGGCGGCACGGCGGGCAGCCCCATCCTAGAGGCAATCAAGGCGCGTGAGATTACAAATGCTGCTGTCGCCGTCGTGCGCTACTTCGGCGGGATCAAACTCGGTGCAGGCGGGCTCATCCGCGCCTATGCACACGCGGCAGGTCTCGGACTCGAGGCAGCGGCAAAGCTGCGCATGACGCCGCTGCATACGATGTACGTGCAGCTCGACTACGACCTCCTCGCAGCCGCCGAACGCTATGTACGCGATGCTGCATTACAAACAGGCGAGACAAACTATGCGGACGCCGTCACCCTCGCCCTCCTCGTACCGACAGGCGACATCGAGCTCCACCAGCGTGCACTCACCGATCTTACGGCGGGGCGAGCGCGATACCAACTCGGTGACCAAAAGTATAGTGCTGTACCGATACCATAACAAAAAACGCCCCGACGGGCGTTTTTTTATTCGATATTGCAGATGTCCTTGCCGCAGTTCTCGCAGTGGATCTCCGCCTTGAGAAATTCGATGTCCTTGATGAGGATGAGGTGACCACGCATCGCAATCACATCATTCTTTTTGAGATCGGCAAGCATGCGGTTGAGACTCTCACGCGCGGATGCCGAGTAGTTCGCAAGTTCCTGATTCGTCAACGGCACGGAGATGAGAATCCCCTCATCCGTCTGCATCCCGTAGCTGTTCGCAAGGCGAATGAGCGTCGAGTAGAGCGCACCCTTCTTCCCGTAAAGCACAAGGTCACGGAACTTCAGATGCTGCTTGCGCATGTGCAGACCGATCAGCTTGAGAAGCGCAATTGATAGATGCGGGTGCTTCTCGAGATAGGATTGCAGCACGGGGAACTCGATCGCATAGACCTCCGACGCGCTGCGTGCAACCGCACTGAAAATATAGGTTGGAGTTTCCTCATAGAGCGGTAGCTCGCCGATAAGACTCCCTTTCGTCGCAAGGCGCAGCGACAGGACGCGCCCTGACTCACCATATTTTACGATGAAGATATGCCCCGAGCGCACAATGTAGAAATAGCGCGCCGACGTGCCCTCACGAAACAGATACGCCCCATCATGCAGCGATATCACCTTCCCCGGGATCGACATCATCTCCCGAATGAGCGCCTCCTGATCCACAAGTCTCACCTCCGTTCATTTCATAGGACTCACCTATCATATTTTTTAATATTATCGAAAAAACTATGAAAAACCTGTGACATCAGTCACATCCAAGAGAAAAATTTTTCACTATAATTTTTTCATATAAAATTCATAGGAAACTCTGATAAGGCACAACCTTCCTCAGTGTTTCACGAAATCATTATGGGAGAGATGCAAATGGAAAGCAAAGACATCCTCGCCGCTCTCGGCGAGAATCCGTCACGGCGCGACATCCTCGCGCATTGGGATCCGGAGAACGAGGCATTCTGGAAGAAATACGGCGAGCGCGTCGCAAAACAGAATCTCTACACCTCGACGTGGGCGCTGACCCTCGCCTTCGTCGCGTGGACGATGTGGGCGACGATTGCCGCACAGCTCAATCAAGTGGGCTTTCACTTCACGGACAACGAGATCTTCACGCTCGCAGCGCTGCCGGGACTCGTCGGCGCAACGGGACGACTCATCTACACCTACCTCCCCGCTATCGTCGGCGGGCGCAACTGGACGTTCATCTCGACCGCCCTCCTGCTCATCCCGCTCATTGGTCTCGGCAATGCCCTTACGGACACAACGACGACCTATGATACCTTTGTCCTCCTAGTAGCAGGCATCGGCATTGCGGGCGCAAACTTCTCTTCGTCCATGGCGAACATCGGCTTCTTCTTCCCAAAGGCGCAGAAGGGTCTCGCCCTCGGCATCAACGCCGGCATCGGCAACCTCGGCGTTTCGCTCATCTACCTGACTGCGCCGATGCTCCTCGGCGCGAGCTTCGGCGGCCTCTTCGGTGAGCCGCTCATGAACGCGGCGGGCAAGGAGGTCTACCTTCAGAACGTCTGCTACTTCTGGGCGATTCCGACCGCGCTCACCCTCGTCCTCGTCTGGATGTTCATGGACAATCTGCCCATCCCGAAGCAGAGTCCGCGCAGCATGATGTCCATCTTCGGCAACAAGCACACGTGGCTTATCACGGTCATCTACACCTGCGGCTTCGGTTCGTTCATCGGCTACTCGGCAGCTCTCGCACTCCTCGTCAACCGCGAGTTCCCCGAAGTCTCCTTCGCCTACGCGGCATTCCTCGGACCATTCATCGGCGCGGGCGTGCGCCCCATCGGCGGCTGGGTCTCGGACAAGGTCAACAGCGGCTCGAAGGTTACGTTCTACTCGCTGCTGCTGATGCTTGTTGCCTGTTTCGTCACCATGCTCGGCATCCAGGCGCATAACTTCGCACTCTTCTTCGGCTCATTCCTCGTGCTCTTCTTCTCGACGGGCTTCATCAATGCAGCATCGTTCCGCATGATCCCGTTCGTCTTCGAAAATCCCGTGCACGCCTCGCTCGTCACAGGTTTTACAGCAGCAATTGCAGCATACGGTGCCTTCTTCATCCCGAAACTCTTCGGACTTTCGTACGCAACGCAGGGCAATGTTATCCCCGCATTCTATTTTCTCATTGGATTCACCTTCCTGACCATCATTATTACATATGTATTCTACGCACGCAAGGGCAGCGGCATCAAATGCTGATGCACCCCCCCCCCGCTAAAAATCCCCCTTCGCACGATTTTCGCGCGAAGGGGGATTTTCTATCCACCGATTTATTTTTTCCGATAGATAATCGGGCTGCGCACGAGGTACTCAAAGGGTGCGCTGAGGCAGTGGACGAGACGCGTGAACGGGAAGAGGAACGCGACTGCCATCCATGAGAACATGTGGATACGGAACATGAGCGGCACGTTCTCCATGTAGTCGATCTCGGGGCTGAGTGCGAGAACCGAGCGGAACCACGGAGAAATCGTCTCGCGGTAGTCGAACCCGCCCTGCACGGCGTTCAGCGTCGTGGACGCGCAGCCCGTAAAGATCGCAAGGAAGAGGAACAAATAGAGCCACTTGTCCATTGTCGACGTGTTGACCGCCATACGGTCCTTGCCGAAACGGCGAATGAGGAGCAGGACAAAGCCTCCGAAGAAGAGGATACCCGCAGGTGCTCCGCCGCCGAGCGCAATCATGTGGTAGAGGTGCTCGTCGATGCCCGCCGCCTCGGTCATGAACTTCGGGATGAGCACGCCGATGACGTGTCCGCCAAATGCCATGACGAGACCGAGGTGGAACATCGGCCCCGCGATCTTCAGGTCGCTCTTGGAGAGGAACTGACTCGACTTCGTCGTCCAGTTCCGCTCAGAAACAGTGTAGCGCACAATCGTCCCCACGATGAGGAACGTGAACGCGATGTAGGGCAGGATGCCCCATGCGAATTGTTTCATTATGCTGTCCTCCCTTCGAGTCCCGCCGCCTCCGTGAGCACGACATCGAGGAGAAACGCATAGGGCAGCTTCGCCTCGATCAGACGGTCGCGCAGGAGTTCCAGTTTCGGACGCACCTCGGTCAGGATGTGCAGTGCCTGTTTATCCGGCACCGCCGCCGCAAGTTCGAGGATCGCGGGCAGGTAGTCGGGCAGTTCGTGATCGAGGTCATAGCCCGCATCGAGGAAAAGCTGCTTGTATGCGAGCATTTCCTCGGACTGCTTCCCGAAATCCGTACGGTTGTGCGTCGTGAGGTAGAGGTTCGTATTCTGCGAGAAGTCAAAGGCACGTACGTAGGCATCCTCGAACTCCTGTCTGTCGCTCTCGCCGATGTAGCCAAAGAACTCCTCGAACACCTCGCGCGACTGCGGACGCTCGACATCCGCAACTGCCGCTGCATGGGTGGGAACGCCCTCCCACCACTCTGCCGAGGGGTACTCGAACAGGTAGGAGGTGAGGAGGAGCGGTGTCTGAATGCGGTTCGTATCCATCAGCAGCACCCTCCGGGACAGGCATAGCCGACCGAGCCCTGCAGCTCGCGCAGTTTCTCATGCGTGACATCCTGAAGCCCCGCAGGGATGTTGAAACGCTCGCGGCGTTTCGCAAGCCCGAGGAGACGGTACATCGCCTCGTAGGTTTCCACATCGTGCGTCAGATTCGCAGGCAGAGCATCGCCCGTCTGCTTTGCACGCATGACGGCACGCAGTTCGAGGAGGACGTGCAGCACGCGCTCGATCGCCGCCTCGTCGCCCGCCGTGAGGAGCTGTGCGAGGTAGGCGACAGGGATGCGCATCTCCGCCGCGCCCGGGAAGAAGACCTTCTCCTCGACGCGCCGTGCAATCGGGCTGAGGGGCGGGACGTACCAGACATTCGGCAGCGTGCGGTACTCCGGATGGAGGGGGAACGCGAGCTGCCACTCGGCGATCAGCTTGTGTGCGGGCGAGTTCTGTGCCGCACGCATCCAGCGGTCGGGGATCCCCGCCTCCTTTGCCGCCTTGACCACCGCAGGGTCGTTCGGGTCGCAGAGCGCACTGAGGTATGCCTTGTAGATATCCTTCGGATCGGGGGTGGATGCCGCCGACTTGACCTTGTCCGCATCGTAGAGCAGGACACCGATATAGCGCATGCGTCCAACGCAGCCATCGCTGCACACGGTCGGCAGACCGTTCTCCAGACGCGGGAAGCAGAACGTGCACTTCTCCGCCTTGTTCGTCTCCCAGTTGTAATAGATTTTTTTATAGGGACACGACGGAACGCAGTGACGCCAGCCGCGGCAGCCGTCCTGCGAGATGAGCACCACGCCGTCCTCGTCGCGCTTGTAGATCGCGCCCGAGGGGCACGCCGCAACGCACGCGGGGTTGAGACAGTGATTGCACAGGCGCGGCAGATGCTTCATGAAGATGTCGTGGAACTCGAGCGTGATCTCCTGTCCGATCTTCGCGAGGTTGTAGTCCTTGCGTGCGGACGCGCCGTCGGCGAGGTCGTCCTCCCAGTTCGGTCCCCACTTGATCTCCATGCGCTTCTGCGTGATGAGCGAGCGCGGACGCGCCACGGGCTGATGGTTGCGCCGCTTCCCATGAATCAGCGTTTCGTAGTCGTACGTCCACGGCTCGTAGTAGTCGTCCATCTCGGGCTGCTGCGGATGATAGAACAGCTTTGCAAGACGCGTCGTCATGCCGCCGGTCTTGAGGCCGAGTTTTCCATCGCGCAGCTCCCAGCCGCCCTTCCATTTCTCCTGATTCTCCCACTGCTTCGGATAGCCGATGCCGGGCTTGGTCTCGACGTTGTTGAAATACATATACTCCGCGCCGCGCCGGTTCGTCCAGACGTTCTTGCAGAGGATGGAGCACGTATGACAGCCGATGCACTTGTCGAGATTCATGACCATCGCAATCTGTGCTTTAATCTTCAAGCCAATCTACCTCCTCCATGCGCCGCACGACAACGTACGAGTCGCGCTGATTGCCCGTCGGGCCGTAGTAGTTGAAACCGTAGCTGAGCTGCCCATAGCCGCCGATGAGGTGGGTGGGCTTGATGTGGATGTGCGTCGGCGTGTTGTGCGTGCCTGCGCGCGTGCCCGAGATCTTCGAGCCCGGTACGTTGATGTGGCGATCCTGCGCGTGGTGCATAAAGACCGCACCGTGCGGGATACGCGGCGAGACGACGACGCGCGAAGCGACGACACCGTTGCGGTTGTACAGTTCGATCCAGTCGTTGTCCTTCACGCCGATCTCCGCCGCATCCTTCTCGCTCATCCAGACGCTCTGCCCGCCGCGGAACATCGTGAGCATCTGCTGCGCGTCGAAGTACATGCTGTGCGTACTCCACTTGTTGTGGGGTGTCAGGTACTTCAGCGTGATCTCCTTCTGCGTGCCGTTCAGCGACTTGTTCATCGGACGGAAGTCGAGGATCGGGCGGTAGACCGCCTGTGCCTCGCCAAACTCACGCATGACCTCGTGATCCATGTAGAAATGCTGGCGCCCCGTGAGTGTACGGAACGGGATCAGCTCCTCCACATTGTTCGTAAAGGGCGTATAGCGGCGGTTCTGGTTGCTGCCCGTAAAGGTCGGTGCCGTGATCGTCTCACGCGGCTGTGCGATAACCTGATCGTAGGTGAACCGCTCCTCCTCACGATCCTTTGCGAGCTTCACGAGGTCATTCAGCCCCGTGCGCTTCTCCACCGCCTCCCATGCGCGGACGGCCGTCCTGCCGCAGGTCGTCGGGGACATACCGAGCACGGCGTCAATCGCCTGCCGCGCCTCGTAGATGGAGGGACAGCCGTAGGACACATAGTCCTTGTTCTGAATGATGCCGTTGCGCTGACGAATCTCCTCGTAGTCCTCCGCCGAGTCCCACGTATTGCCGTGGCTCGCCGTCTTGCCGCCCGCATTCGGGCCGAGCGCGATCCACTTCTCATAGAGCTTCGTATAGTCAATCGTATTCGATGCAATGTTAGGCATGGTCTTGCCGGGGATCGGCTCACACTCACCCTTGCTCCAGTCGCGCACAATGCCGTCCGGCTGCGCGAGTTCTGCCTCGCTGTCGTGCCCGAGCGGGGTCGCAGCGATGTTCGTGTACGGCGTGAGCTTTGCGTCCTTTGCGACCTGCGACACCGCCTGTGCCAGTGTGCGGTAGATGTCCCAGTCCGTCCGCGACTCCCAGAGCGGGTCGACCGCCGGCTGGAAGGGATGGACAAACGGGTGCATATCCGTCGAAGAGAGGTCGGTTTTCTCGTACCACGTCGCCGTCGGCAGCACAATGTCGGAGTAAAGCGCGTTGCCCGCCATGCGGAAATCGAGCGAAACGAGGAGGTCGAGCTTGCCCTCGAGCGCGCCGCCCGGCTGCATGAGCTCCTCCTTCTCGCGCCACTTCACCTCCTGCGGGCGCGTCGCACAGTCCTCCTCCTGGAAGATGCTGTTCTCCGTGCCAAGGAGGTATTTGAGGAAGTAGTCGTTGCCCTTCGCGGACGAGCCGAGCAGGTTGCAGCGCCAGACAAAGAGGTTGCGCGGGAAATTCTCCGGTGCATCGGGGTCTTCCCATGCGAACTTCAGGCTCTTGTCCTTCAAGCTCTTGACGATGTATTCCTTGATGCCGTCCGCGCCCTCGAAGCCCGCCGCCTTTGCATCCGCAGCGAGGTCGTTCGAGCCACGGTTGAACGTCGGGTAGGAGGGTGCCCACCCCAGACGCGCCGCGAGCACAGCATAGTCCGCCGCGTGATTGTAGCGTGCATTTTCGTTCGCCGCCGTCAGTGCATCCGTCTGAATCTCGTCGCTGCGCCACTGGTCGGTCGCGAAGTAGTAGAACGAGGTAGAGTTGAGCAGCTTCGGCGGTGCCTGCCAGTCCGTACCCGTCATGATACGCGCCCAGCCCTCGTTCGGGCGGAGCTTCTCCTGCCCGACGTAGTGCGCCCAGCCGCCGCCGTTGCGCCCCTCGCAGCCCGTAAAGAGCAGGAGGTTGACGATCGTACGGTAGACGACGTCCGCATGGAACCAGTGGTTGATGCCACCGCCCATGATGATCATGGTTCTGCCGTTCGTCTTGATGGCGTTGTCCGCGATCTCGCGTGCGGTCTTGATGACGAGATCGGGCGAAATGCCCGTGTACTTCTCCTGCCACGCGGGCGTATATGGGGTGTCGTCCTCGTACGAGCCTGCGCTCTCGCCGCCGATGCCGCGATCAATCGCATAGTTTGCAAGCGTGAGGTCATAGACCGTCGTGACGAGCACCTCGCCGTCCGCCGTCTTCACGCTGCGCACAGGCAGAGCACGCGTCAGCGTACGCTCCCTGCGATCGTTGCCGAAGTACGGCAGCTGCACCTCAACCGTCCCCGTCTTGTCATCCCAGACGGAGAGACGTGGGCAGATCTCCGCGCCCGTGTCGCGGTTCTCCTCGCGGATGTTCCACTTCTCCTGCGTCGACCAACGCTCGCCGAGCGTGCCGTTCGGGATGACGATATCGCCCGTCTTGTCGTCCACGACGTAGTAGCGGAAGTCCGCGTGCTTCTCGTCGCGCCCCATGTCGCGCGAGGAGAGCATACGCCCGGGGATGTACGTGCCGTCCTCTTTCTTCTCAATGCGCACGAGGAACGGGAAGTCCGTATACTTCCGCGTGTACTCGAGGAAGAACGGCGTTGTTTGATCAACGTAGTATTCCTTGAGAATGACGTGCCCCATCGCCATCGCCATTGCGGAGTCGCTGCCGACCTTGAGCGGAATCCACGTATCCGCAAACATCGAGGACTCGGCATAGTCGGGCGCGATGGAAACGACCTTTGTCCCCTTGTAGCGCACCTCCGCCATAAAGTGTGCGTCCGGCGTGCGCGTGAGCGGTACATTCGAGCCCCACGTGATGAGGTAGCCTGCATTGTACCAGTCGCTCGACTCGGGCACGTCCGTCTGCTCGCCCCAGATCTGGGGGCTCGCGGGCGGCAGGTCGGCGTACCAATCGTAGAACGAAAGGCCGACACCGCCCATGAGCTGCATGAAGCGGATGCCCGCCGCATAGCTCAGCATCGACATTGCAGGGATGACAGAGAAGCCGAAGATGCGGTCGGAGCCGTAGGTGTACGCCGTGTAGAGCACGGAGGCGGCGATCAGCTCGCTGACCTCCTGCCAGTTCGAGCGCACAAAGCCGCCCATACCGCGCGCCTGCTTGTACTGCTTCTTCTTTGCGGGATCGGAGGCGATGCTCTTCCATGCCTCGTACGCATTCGGATGCGCCGCACGCGCCTCACGCCAAAGAGCCGCGAGTTCCCCGCGCATATACGGGTACTTCACGCGGTGCGGACTGTAGAGATACCACGAGAACGTCGTCCCGCGCGGGCAGCCGCGCGGCTCGAAGTCCGGCATATCCGGCGCCGTCTCCGGATAGTCGGTCGCCTGATTCTCCCACGCCACAATGCCGTTCTTGACGTGGACGTTCCAGCTGCACGAGCCCGTGCAGTTGACCCCGTGCGTCGTGCGGACCGTCTTGTCGAACGACCAGCGGTCGCGATACATGTTCTCCCATGCGCGCCCGCCCTCGTGCGTCTCATTGTGACCGTCTGCGGATTTCGACGTTGGAATCAGATACTTAAACTTTTGAAAGATACTGCTCACGCCTTCACCCCTCCATTATTTTGGCTTTCATTGAAAAGGCTTATAGATACGATATAATTTTACTATATAGGCTTTTACGTGCATGTGAGTAATGTCACATATTTATAAATTTTTATAGCTGAAACTTATTCTTTCTATCGCTTTTATCTATCATAGAGTATTTGTCCATCTGTATACCGGATTTCTTATTTCACGCCGATAATCTTCTGTGATATAATGACAAAAATATTGTAAGCAGGTGAGAAAGGCAGACCGTGATGCTCCTATGAACACTGAACTCATACAAAATGCCTCCAAAGACAGCAATAAAATGCTCAACCACAAGATGAAGATCCTGCTCGACATCGGGCAGACACTCATGGAGAACGGCGCGGACTGTTCGCGCATCGTGCGCGATATGCGGCGCGCGGCAGTGCATCTCAGGATTCCCTCCGAGCAGATCCAGTCGCACGTTACCTACACGACGCTCATGCTCTGCGTCAGCGACGGTGAGCGCTCCTTTACACAGTTCCGCAAATGTCTGAAGCACGGTGTCAACCTCGCCGTCCTCGCCGCTGTCAGCAAGCTGACATGGCGTATCCTGCGCGGCAATACGCCGCTGGATCCAATCGAGCGCGCAATCAACCGCATCCGCGAGCGTCCGCTCTGCTATCCCGACTGGATCATTGCGCTCGGCGCCGCCGTCGGCTCGGGCGGCTCGTGCAAGCTCTTTGGCGGCAGCTGGACAGAGGCGCTTGTCGCCACCATCGCGGCGCTCATGGGTTTCCTCGCCCACCGCACGAGCACGCGATACGCCTTCAACCCCTATGCATGCGCCATGATTACGGGCTTTGTCGCAACGCTCGGCGCATGGATCATCCCCGCTGCGCTCGGGCTTCCTACGATGTGGTATGCGCTCGTCGCCTGCACCATCTTCCTCATGCCCGGCTTCCCATCGATCAACGCCGCGAGCGACCTGCTGAACCGCTTCACCACCTCGGGCATGACGCGCGCAATGGACACGATGCTCATCATCGGCGGCATGACCTTCGGCATCGCCTTTGCCATCCTCGTTGCGGGCGTACACAATATTTCGGACGTGCACATACAGCCGACCGACAGCTATCTCAATCAGGCGATTGCCGCCATCCTCGCGGCAGGCGGCTTCTCCATCATGTTCAACACACCGAAGAAGCTGCTCGCCATCGTCGCTATCGAGGGCATTGTGACCATGCTCATTCGCAACGTCCTGATGCTCGAGTTCGGACTGCCGCAGGCAATCGGCTCCTTCGCAGCAGCAGCCGTCGTCGGCATCGCCGCGCTGAAGATCATCCATATCGTTCACACGCCGAATACCCTGCTCATCATCCCGCCCGTCATCCCCCTCATCCCCTGCGTCCTCCTCTATCGCCTCCTCTTCGCCGTCCTGCACATCCAGACCATCTCCGTCGAGGAGCTGCTGGAGGCGCTGCGCTTCGGCGTAAACGGCGTCACCATCATTCTCGCCGTCGTCGTCGGTGTCTCCATCCCGAACATCTTCATCCAGAAGCGCATTGAGGCACAGCAGCAGCGCGAGATCAGCGCCATCATCGCACAGCGAGAGACGGAGGACTGAATCCTGTGCATACAAATAGGACTGCCATTCGTTTGGCAGTCCTATTTGTATGCGGCAAAGCGCGTATTCAGCCGACGATCTCGGAGACGATGCGCATGAAATTCCCATGCGCAATTTTCTCCAGATCTCCCGCACTGTAGCCCCGTTTTTTCAAAACATCAAGGAAGTGCGGTACATCTGCCGCACTCGTGAGATCCGCAGTCATCTCCTCTGTATGGACGAACGAGGCGAGCGTATCGCCCGGCAGATAATCGCAGAAATCAAAGCCGCAGGCAATGTGATCCACACCGACGAGCCCGGCAATGTAATCGACATGATCTGCCAGCCGCTCCGCACTCGGCTGCTCCGCCGCGATGAACTCCGGCCACGCATTCATCCCGATCACGCCGCCGCGCGCGGCGAGCGACTTGATCTGATCGTCCTTCAGATTGCGCGCGTGCGCACACAGCGCGTAGGCATTGGAGTGCGAAGCGATGAACGGCTTCTCCGTGTGCTCATAGATATCCCAGAAGGTCTGCTCGTTGGCATGGGATACATCCACGATCATCCCCAGCGCTTCCATGCGCTGTACAGCTCTGATGCCAAGCGGCGTCAGCCCTGCATCTGCATGGGGACTGCATGCGCCATTGGCAAACTCGTTGACCTCGTTCCACGTCAGCATTGCATGCCGAACGCCCCACGCATAGAGCACATCCAGGAAGTCGACCTGCCCGCGCAGACCGCTCAGCCCCTCCATGCCAAGGAGAATTGCCAGCTTTCCCTGCGCGCAGATGCGCTCAATATCCGCTGCACAGTATGCAGTCTCTGCGACATCCGCAGCCTCCCTCAGCTCCGCACAGGCAGAGGACATGATCTCAACCATACGCTCCGTCGGCGTATCCGTGTACGGCGGATCAATCCATACACAGCAGGTCATCGCTTGGATATTGCCCTCCTGCAGCTGCGCGCTGTGACAGCGGCGGATAACCGACTGCTCGCCCTGCTGTCTGCGCAGGGTGACATTGGTAAACAGATCTGAGTGCGCATCAAAGACGCTTATCTTTGTATTCATTCATTGCTCTCCCGCATCTATGCGCCCAAGATACTGCCGACAATAATGCCAAGATACGTTCCTATGACATAGCCGAGCGTACCGACCAGCATTGCGGGTCCTACGAGCTTGTTCCATCCCTGCGAGATCGCCATGCCTGCCGCCGTGGTCGGGCCGCCGATGTTCGCATTGGAAGCGATGATAATGTCCTCTAGGTCAAATTTGAGCAGCCTCCCGCCGATCAGGCAGAAGAGCATATTGACAACCACCATAATCAGGCAGAAGACGAAGAGCAGCGGTGCATTCGTCAGAATCTCCATAATGGAGGCAGGCACGCCGATGACAAAGAAGAACATATAGATGAAGAATGTACCGATTTCCTGCGCGCCGTTCATCGAGCTCGCCTGCTTCTCAAAGAACGTTGCAAAGATCATCGAGATCATCGTGATCCAGACATACTGACTGCCGAGGAAGGTGTTGCACATCTTCGTGAACCAGTTCGCGTCTGCGGGGATCAGTCCGCCGAGCGTTGCACCGATGAATTTCGACGCAGTGACGACGACGACCGCATAGGTGACACACATAGCAATATCCTTGAGCGAGATGTCCTTGCGTCCCCAGTAGGTCGCCGCAAGCGTCTTCCCCTCATCGGATGCCCCGTTCTTCTCCACATCATCGATCAGAGGATGCGTATACATGCTGCGGAAGAACGAATTCCCCGCAATTCCGAGGAGGATCAAAAAGTAGATCGCCATATTGAGATTGTCCGCGACAATCGTCGATGAGACGAGCGTACCGCTGACCTTGAATGCATCGGCAAGCGCTGTAAAGTTGACACCACCGCCGATGTACGACCCCGTCATCATCGCTGCGACCTTTGGCAGACCGTCGATTGCAGAGCCCAGCAGGACACAGCCAAGGAGCGCGCCCGCAATGGTTCCCGCCGCACCGATCAGGAAGATTACGAGCAGACGGCCCGTCTCCCTCCAAATCTTCAGGATATTGGTCTGGAGGAGCAAGAGCGGGATAGCGATGGGCACGACATAGCCCCATACGATATCATCGTAAAGCTCCGCATGCGGCGGAATAATATTCGTATTAACCAAAACCAGTGCAATAATCAGGGCAATGACAGCGCCCGAAATGCGGGACGCCCAAGCATATTTCTGCTCCAGATAGACCGAAACCGCTACCGCGAGCAGCATCACAGTCATCAATACCCATGTATTCTCAGGGCTGACCAAGGTATTCATATCTGTTCCTTTCTTTCATAATGATAAATAAACGGAGCCGCCGCGGACACAAACACATCCGCAGCAGCCCCGCTCTTTGGTAACGTCACGCGCAGAAAATTACGCTACTTGACATAGACACGAGGGACGCGCTCAGAGACGAGGCAGACGACCTCATAGTTGATCGTATTTGCCCAGCCTGCGACCTCGTCCGTCGGAAGGGTCTCCGAGCCGAACAGCGTGCAGACATCGCCCATCTGCGCCTCTGGAATGTCCGTAATGTCGATCATGAACTGATCCATGCAGACACGTCCCGCAATCGGGGCACGCTTTCCGCAGACCTCCACACTCCCGCCCGCATAAGCACGGATGTATCCGTCCGCATAGCCGACCGGCAGAGTCGCGATACGCGTCTCACGCTCTGCGATGAATTTCCGTCCGTAACCAACGGATTCGCCTGGCTGAATCGTCTTGACGTAGACGATGCGCGCACAGAACTTCATGCATTGACGCAGGTCGATGGGGCGCGTAACCTCATCCGACGGCCAGAGCCCATACTGGATGATGCCCGCACGCACCATGTCGAAGTGCACATCTGGGATCTCAAGAATTGCAGCCGACTCGGCAATATGTTTGACGGGAATGTGAATTCCTGCCGCTTCGATTGCATTGCATGCCTCTTGGAAGAGTTTGACCTGATTTTTCGTAAAGGTCTTATCCGGAATATCCGCCAGAGCGAAATGGGAGAAGACGCCCTCAAGCTCCACATTTGGAAATGCGGCAATCTTCTTCGCCGTCTCAGCAGCATCCTTCGGATGAACGCCGATGCGCCCCATACCGGTCTCAATCGTCAGGTGAACCTTTACCGTTTTGCCCTGACGCACAGCCTCCTTCGAGAGCGCCTCAACGAGATCCATGCGGCAGACCGTCTGCGTGATATCGCCGTCCACAACCTCACGCGCACTCTCCGGCTCCACGAGTCCGAGAATGAGGAGTGGTGTCGTAAATCCCGCTGCACGCAGCTTCAGCGCCTCGGAGAGGGTTGCAACAGCCAGATAGTCTGCGCCTTCCTCGAGCGCCACGCGCGCAACGGCAATCGCCCCGTGACCATAGGCATCCGCCTTGACCACGGCACAGAGCTTTGCACCCTTTGCAATACGCGAGCGGATCTCACGGTAGTTGTGGGAAAGTGCCCCCATATTGATCTCCGCCCATGCTGCACGATTCGGCATCAGGACTCACTCCCCTTCGAGAAGAACTTCATGCGGATGAGTTTGATCGACATGAGAGCCATGACGATAAAGCCGATGTAGCCGTTCAGACCATACACATAGTTGAGCATCATGTGATAGGGCACGAACATGCCGAAGAAGAAGCCAATGGCCGCAAGACCGAGCGCCCACATCTTATACTTGGCCGAGCCCTCTTCCCCAGTGCGTGCGACTGCCGTCCAGAGCAGCGGGCACGCCGTCGTATAGACCGCGACGAAGATCAGAACGCCGAAGATGGTCGTGAGACCCGGTGAGAGGCTTGCCACAATGACGAGGTTCGGGATCTGAACCTGATAGAGATCCGTGATGCGGCTCATGATCGAGAGACCGATGATCGTGTTGAGCACAACGAGCAGAACGGTGGAGAGGACGTTGGCGCGGAACAGCGTCTTGAAATCTTCACGCGCACCAAGGACGGCGCTGAAGTTTGCAAGCATCAGGATGCTGTAGCCGCCGTTCGACATGCCGGACATGAACCAGTTGCTGCCGACACGCGTCATCTCGAGTTGACCGGAGGAGATGAGGTCTGCATTTGCTGCAAGCGTGTCAATGTGCTGAACGAGATGGACAAAGACCATACCGACGATTGCAAAGAGAAGCGCCGGCGTGATGCGCCCGATGATGTCAACGAGCTTGCCGAGGCCAAGCGCCACCGACCCGCCTGCGAGAACGGCAACAATTGCAGCGCCGACGTAGACGGGAAGTCCATATTGCTGCTGCAGTGTAGCGGCACCACCGGCGACCATGACGCAGTATGACAGATAACAGAAAAAGACCGTAAACCAGTCAAAAGCCTTGCCAAGGAACGTGCCATTGTAGAAGATGAACGCCTGCTGTCCGGAAGTCGCGTTGTGATCGCGTCCTGCAAGAGCAAAACCGTAGTTAGCAACAATGAAGATGATCGCAATGACGACAGCCGTGCCGAAGATCATCCAGCCGTTTGCCGTATAGTACTGGAGAATTTCCTGTCCCGTTGCAACGCCGGTTCCAATCATGAAGCCCAGATAGGAGCCTGCAAGAATGCATACGCGTTTCCATGAAGCCAAGTGAACCAGTCCTTTCAGTTTCTCAAAACGCTTTACTTTACTTAAAAAGGGGGCTGTTTCACGGCACATATGGAAACATATGGGAGTGAAACAGCCCCCTCAGCAGTCAGAGTGGAGAATTACTTTAGGAACTCATCGATGGACTTGAACGGAATGTTCAGAGCCTTAGCGACCGCCTCGTTGGTGAGGTGACCGTCGATGGTGTTGAGACCATACTTGAGACCGGGAACCTGCTGGAGTGCAGCCTTCCAGCCCTTTGTTGCGATGTCAACAGCATAGGAAATCGTTGCGTTCGTGATGCCAAGCGTGGACGTGCGGGAAACAGCGCCCGGGATGTTTGCAACGGAGTAGTGAACAACGCCGTGCTTCTCGAACGTCGGGTTCTCATGCGTCGTGCAGTGATCGCAGGTCTCGATGGAGCCGCCCTGGTCGATTGCAACGTCGACAACAACGGAGCCCTTCTTCATGGTCTTGATCATTTCCTCGGTGACGAGGATCGGGGTACGAGCGCCCGGGATGAGAACGGAGCCGACGAGGAGGTCTGCCTCTTTGACCCACTTAGCGATGTTGTAGCTCGAGGAGTACTCGGTGACGATACGGCCGCCGAAGATGTCATCGAGCTCACGGAGACGCTCGATCGAGAGATCGATAACCGTGACGCGTGCGCCGAGACCGACAGCAATCTTAGCAGCGTTCGTACCGACGTTGCCGCCGCCGATGATGACGACCTGGCCTGCAGAGACACCTGCGATACCGCCGAGGAGGACGCCGCTGCCGCCGTAACGGCTCTCAAGGAACTGTGCACCGATCTGGACGGACATACGGCCTGCGATTTCGCTCATGGGAGCGAGGAGGGGGAGACCGCGGCCATTCTTGCCGATAACCGTCTCATAGGCAATGCCGACAACCTTCTTCTTGAGGAGAGCCTGTGTAAGTTCGGGCTCAGCTGCGAGATGGAGGTAGGTGAAGAGGATCTGACCCTCATGGAAGAGGTCATACTCGGATTCGAGAGGCTCTTTTACCTTAACAATCATTTCAGAACGATCAAACAGAGCCTTCTTGTCCGAGATGATCTCAGCACCGACAGCCTTGTAATCGGCATCCGTGAAGCCGCTGCCAACGCCGGCACCCTCTTCGATCAGGACCGTGTGACCAGCACGGCGCATCGCCTCGACACCCGAAGGGGTCATACCGACGCGGAACTCATTGTTCTTGATTTCCTTCGAAACGCCAACAATCATGTTTTTTCCTCCTACTACAGATAGATA